>NZ_JBSHAM010000087.1:0-31634 GCF_053611505.1 Amycolatopsis sp. NPDC054798
GGTCACGGGTCATCGAGCTGGCGGGAGCTATCCGGTGAGGTCGGAGCACTTCCGCGCGTCCGGATCCTTCGCCCCGCCCGGCGACCACCGCACGTTCGCGAACGAAGCGGAGAACGGGCCGTCGGTGTAGACGAGGAACGGCGTGTCGATGCTCTCGAAGTCCAGCCCGCTCGCGAAGCAGGACAACGGGATCTTCACCGTCGACTTCTGCCCGGCGGGCAGATCGCCGAACAGCTTCGTGGCGTTGACCTCGGACGAGCACGGGTAGACGCAGTGCAGGCTGACCACTGTCCGGTTCACCGGCGGCGAATGCACGATCACGTCGAATTCGAGCGCGCCGTCGGCGTTGGGATATCCGCGCAGGTCGTCGGTGCCGCCCGGATGCTGTGAGTACAGCTGCGCCGCGCCGGTGCCGGTCCACGTCGCTTTCAGGCCGTCGCCCTGGACGTTGACGTCAGCCGGCGTCACCGCGATCTCCGGATGCGAAGCGGTGCCGTCAGGGCCGATCTCGGTCCCGCCCCAGTTCGACGCCGAGCCGATGAAACTCTTGTACGGCGCGACATCCGTGCGGTCGTAGATCGGCAGGTCCTCGGTCGCGGTGCCGCCGCCGTCGTGCGATCCGCAGCGCGCCGGGCCTTCAGTCTCGTCGAGCTTGCCGACGGTGGTCCGCTGATTCGAGGTGAGGCCGTAGCCGAGCTTGAACAGCGGGTCGTAGCCGGGGCTCCACGGATTGAGCGGCGTCTGGCAGGCGCTCTTCGGCCACGAATACGACAGTTTGCCGCGATACCCGCCATGGTCCTTGCCGCGCACCAGCATGTCCGCGACGCCGCCGCCTTCGGTTCCAGGAAGCCAAGCGGCGACGAACGCGTCGGAACGGTTGAGTTCCTTGTTGACGTACAGCGGGCGGCCGCTGACGTAAACCGTCACCACCGGAGTGCCCTTGCCGCTGACTTTGTCCAGCACCGCAAGGTCTTCCGGATACAGCTTCGCCGCTTCAAGGCTCTTCCGCTGCAGATCGCCGACGCCTTCCGCGTACGGGGTCTCGCCGACGACTGCGATGACGGCGTCATAACCCTTCGGATCGACGGTGCCAGTGGGATCGAAAGTGACGTTGGCGAGATCCTCCTTGAGCCCGGCGAGGATCGAGGTAGCACCGGGGAAGTCCGCGTTGGTGTTCCCGGTGCCCTGCCAGGTCAGCGTCCACCCGCCGGTCTGATTCGAGATGCTGTCCGCGCTCTTGCCGACCACGAGCACCTTCGCGTTGCGCGCCAAGGGAAGTACGTTCCCGTTGTTCTTCAGCAGCGTCTGCGATTTGCGCACCGCTTCGCGAGCGAGCGCCTTGTCCGTCAGAGCGTCCGGAGAATCGGCGTACCAGCGTTGCGACGGCTTGCGCTCCTCGAACAGGCCGGCGCGCAGCTTGACCCGCAGGATCCGGGTGACCGCGTCGTCGATGCGGGACATCGGGATCTCGCCGCCGCGCACCTGCGCGACAGTGTTGGCGATGAAGGCTTTCCAGTCGTTCGGCACCATCACGACGTCGATGCCGGCGTTGATCGCGCGCGGGCAGCTGGCGTTGGTGCAGCCGGGCACCTGGCCGATGCCGTTCCAGTCCGAGACGACCAGGCCGTCGAAGCCCATTTTGCCCTTGAGGATCTGGTTGAGGACCTTGTCGCTGCCGTGGATCTTGCCCTCGTTGATGCCGAGATCGGGGTTGGTCCAGCTGTTGAACGACGCCATGACCGTCTGCGCGCCCGCGGCGAGCGCGCCGTAGTAGCCCTGGCCGTGCAGGTTGATCATGTCCGCTTCGGACGAGGCATTGACGCCTTGGTCCTGGCCGTTGGTGGTGCCGCCGTCGCCGATGAAGTGCTTCGCGGTGCCGATCACGCCGTTCGGCCCGATGCGCAGCCTGGCACCGGCCTGCAGACCGTTCATGGCCTCGTAGCCGTAGGCGCGGGTGATGCGCGGATCCTCGGAGAAGCCTTCGTAAGTGCGGCCCCAGCGGTCGTCCTGCACGACGGCGAGCGTCGGCGCGAACGCCCAGTCCTGTCCGGTCGCCCGGATCTGCCGTGCGGTGGAGTTCTCGACGTCGCGCACCAGGCACGGGTCGTGCGCCGCGCCGAGCGCGATGTTCTGCGGGAACACCGTGGAGCCGTACACATTGTTGTTGCCGTGCACGGCATCTATGCCCCAAATTACCGGGATCTTTGCCCGGGTGGCCTTGGCTGCGTCCCAATAGGAATCCGCGAGCTTGAGCCAGTCCTGCTGCGTGGCGTGCTTGTTCCCGCCCGGCCACGAGCCGCCGCCGTTGAGCACGGACCCGATGGAGTACTGGGTCACCTCGGCCGGCGTGATGGCGGCGATCTCGGGCTGGGTCATTTGCCCGACCTTCTCCTCCAGCGACATCCCGGAGACGATCTGCTTGATCCGCCATTCGTCGACCGGGTTCCGCGGCATCGCGCTGCGCGCCTTCGGCCAGTCCGGCAGCTTGGGCAGCGAGTTTTCGACGCGGGCGCAGCCATTCCGGTCCAGCGCGGGGCGGCCGATCTCCGGCTGGCCCGGGGGAGCGGCCGGTGCGGCTTGCGCGGCTTGCGCGGGGACGAGCCCGCCCAGAAGGACGAGCGCGGCGAGAGCGACCCGGTTCCGGGCGCGCGGGGAGCGAGGAGGTCTGGCCATCGACAGTCCGTTCTGCGGAGGGCGGCCCGGAGCGGGCTCGGTGATCCTGGCCGGGCAAACCGGACTCCGTCAATCCGCCGACCGCAGTGGTTCAGTCCACTGGCAGGACAGGAAACGGGACATCCGCGGAGCCCGGCGGCCGCTCGCGCGGCGGGGATAGATTGATCGCGTACGGACTGCGAGCAATGGAGGACGAAGCGGATGCGCAAGGAAAAGCCGGACGTTCCGGCCGCCGACGGGACCGCGGACGCGTACCTGGCCGTGCCGGACGGCGGGCCGCATCCCGGGGTGCTGCTCTTTCCGGACGCGTTCGGGCTGCGGCCGCGGATCGAGGAGATGGCGGACCGCATCGCCGAAGCGGGTTACGCCGTGCTGGCCCCGAATCTGCTCTACCGCGGCGGCCGGACGCCGCTGGTGGACTTCGCCGCGCTGGAGGACCCGGAGCGGCGCGGCGAGGTCTTCGGCAAGCTGATGCCGCTGATCGAGGCTCTGGACACCGAAGCGATCACCCGCGACGCGGAGAAGTACCTCGACTGGTTCGCCGCGCAGGACGGCGTCGCCGAGGGCCCGGTCGTCATCACCGGCTACTGCATGGGCGGCCTGAACGCGCTGCGCGTGATCGAGGCGTTCCCGGACCGGGTCAAGGCGATCGCGTCGTTCCACGGCGGACGCCTCGCCACCGACCAGCCGGACAGCCCGCACCTGCGGGTCGGCTCGATCACCGGCGAGGTGTACTTCGGGCACGCCGACCAGGACCCGTCGGCCACCGCCGAGCAGATCAAGACGCTGGAGCACGCGCTCGACGAGGCCGGGGTGACCTACCGGTCGGAGATCTACGAGGGCGCCTCGCACGGGTTCACGATGTCGGACACGGCGGCGTACCACGAAGAAGGCGAGAAGCGGCACTGGGAGAACCTGTTCGCGCTCCTGGAGCGGGTGCGCTGACCCTCCCGTGATCGACAGCGCGCACGGCAGAGCTGCTGTCCGTGAAGGACTCCTTGAGGGAATCAGATTCCCTCAAGGAGTCCTTCACGGCGCGCGCGGCCGGGCCCTGCGCGCGGAATCGGCGGCGGCCGTTTACGCTGGCCGCATGGCCGAAGGTGCGCTGTGCCGCGAACCGGTGGAGCTGACCGGGCGCGAGCGCTCGGTCCTGCGGAGCGTCGCGGTCCGCGGGACGGAGCCCGAACTGTTCTGCGAGCTGGAGGCCGGGCACGGCCACGAGCACGCGACCCCGGTCGGCGGGCGCGGCGAGGAGCCGCTGATGTGGCTGCGCTGGTGGCCCGGCCGCCGGGTGCTGGAGACCCGCGCGCTCTGCGGCGCGGAGTCCGACGAGGGCGTTTTCTGCCGGGTGCCCGGCGGGCACGAAGGCAGCCACAGCTACGAGCTGGCCGAGCCGGAGGAGGCCTGGCCGCTGGCCGACGCGGGCCTGCCGGCGGGCCGCCGGTAAAGTCGCTCGACATGCGCGAAGGCTTCCAGGACGACCTGAAACGACTCGACGGGCGTCTGGCGGCGATGGCCGAGACGGCGGCCGAGGCGATGCGCCGGGCCACGCGGGCGCTGCTGACCGCGGACCTGCCGCTGGCCGAACAGGTGCTCAGCGGCGACGCCGAACTCGACGACCAGCGCGCCGCCTGCGAGGACGAGGCGTATTCGCTGCTCGCTCTGCAAGCCCCGGTGGCCGGCGACCTGCGCGCCGTGCTGGCGGCGGTGTACTGCGCGGAGAAGCTCGAGCGGATGGGCGACCTCGCCGCGCACGTCGCGAGCACCGCCCGGCGCGGCCATCCGGAGCCGACTGTGCCCGCCGACCTGGAGCCGGTGTTCGCCGAACTCGGCGAGGTCACCTCGGCGATGGCGGAGCGGCTCGCCGACCTCGTGCACGGAGAGGCCCGCGGCGGCTACGCCGAGCTGAGCCGCTCCGACGAGCGCGTGGACGCGCTGCACGCCCGGGTCATGGCGACGGTGACCGCGCCGGACTGGACGCAGGACCAGCGGATCGCCGTCGCGCTGAGCCTGCTCACGCGTTTCTACGAGCGTTTCGCCGACCAGGCGGTGTCGGTCGCGAAGCGCCTGGAGTTCGCCGCGACGGGCGATCTGCCGGGCTGACCTCCGGCGGCGGACCGGCCGGAGCCTGGTTCGACGGACGCGGCGGCGGAGAACCCGCGGTGCGGCCTTGCGGCGGTCCCGCCGGTCGGGGCTGCTGCGGGCGCGCCGGACGGGCCGGCGGCTGAGCGGGCGGACGGGCCGGGCTCGGCGGCGGGGTGTCGGCGGCGCCGGGCTGGGGCTCGGCGGTGCGCATCGGCTGGGAGTTCTGCCGCCGGGGTGCCGGGGCCTCCGCGCGAGGCTGCGGCGCGGCGGTGCGGATCGGTTGCGAGTTCTGCCGTCGCGGAGGGCTGCCCGCGGCCCGGGGCGGCGGCGAATCCGGGCGCGGACGGGCGGGTCGGCCGCTGGCGTCGGGCGTTTCGGGGGAATTGACCCGGCGCGTGGACTGACCTGCGGCCGGGGTTTCGAACGAACTGGTCCGGCGAGCGGGCTGGGCGGCCGGGCCTTCCTGGGGAGCGACCCGACGCGGGGATTGGCCGGCTGCGGGTGCTTCGGGCACGGCAACGCGGCGGGTGGGCTGTGCCGGTGGAGCCCCCGCATCGCGCGGGCCAGCGGGACCACCCGGTCGAGGACCCTGCGGCGGCCGGGGCGGCAGCGAACCGGCGGCCCGGACCGGAGCGCCGTCCGGGCGCGGAACCGGCTGTGCGTCTTGAACCGGACGGTCAGCGCCGGGCTCCGGAACCACCGTCGTGCCTTCTGGCTCTTCCGGCACCGTACCGAGCAGCCCGAACGGCACCTTCCCGGCGAACCGCTGCACGAGCCCGGTCGCCGGAGCCAGCGCGTACCGCTGCAGCAGCAACGCCATCCCGGCCCCGAGCGCGAGCCCGATCAGCACGTCGTGCGGATAGTGCGCCCCGACGAACACCCGCGAAAACCCCATCGTCGCGGCGACGGCGGCGACCCACGGCGCGCCCTTGCGCCAGGCGAAGGCCCCGCCGAGCGCGACCGCGGCCGCGATCGTGGAGTGGTTGCTGGGGAACGACCAGTCGCCCGGCGGCGGGCAGGCTCCGACGATCGCCTCCGGCGGGAGTCCCCGGCACGGCCGCTGCTCGTGCACGAAGGCTTTCACGATCTCGCTGAGCACGTAGGCGACCACCGTGGCCGCGGGGACCAGCAGCGCCGCCGCCATCCGCTCGGGCGAGCCGGTCGGCCGGGCCCGCCACCAGAGCCAGGCGAAGAACGGGGCCACGAGAACCAGGCCGTAGTGCGTGTACGCCAGCACGAGAGACTGCACCCAGCCCGGCATGGCCAGGGCGAAATGGGTGATCGCGTCGTACGTCTCGCTGCTGGAAGCTCCGGCCGTGGTCGCCATACAACCCCTCTCCGGTCCGCCGATTCGCCTGGCGGCCATCTCGCGTTCACCCGAAGGTCACGAGCGTACCGAGCGGCGGAGAAGAGTCCGCGCGGCCCCGGGAGTCCATTGAGGACCCTCCGGAACCGGTCAGGAATCGGTGGTGTGCTTGCAGGTCACCGGCTTGCCGGGGCCGGGAGCGGTGGCGTTGGCGAGTTCCTTCGTCTTGTCCAGCAGGATCCGGCAGCGCAGCGTCGCGGCGGTCGACGGCGTCGCGGTGACCGAGGCGTCCTGCCCGGCGCTGACCACGACGTCCTGCTTCCACGGCAGCCCGAGCGGACCGGTCAGCCGGTGCGTCGCGACCTTGTCCTCGTAGCGGTTGCTCGATTCGCCGTACGCGACGCCGGTTGCCGTGGCCTGCTGGTCGGACGTGACCTCGTAGGTGATCGCCCACGATTTGCCGGTCGGGTTCGAGCACGCGGCGAGGCCGGCGAGCGCGACCGCCGCGAAGGTCGCGGAGAGTGCCTTCTTGATCACGCTCGGACTGTACCGGAGCCCTTGTCCCGCAGCCCGGCGAGGAACGTCTGCGCGGCCGGTTCCTCGCGCGCGGCCTGTGCGAGGATGCCGAACTGCAGCATGGTGACCACGAGCGACGTCCCGCCAGCGGACACCAGCGGCAGCGTCACACCGGTCACCGGCAGCGCGCCCGAGACGTAGCCGATGTTGATCAGCGCCTGCGCCGCCAGCAGCAACGTGGTCGTCCCGGCGACCAGCCGCACCCACGGATCGGCGACCCGTGCTGCGGTGCGCAGGCCGGTCGCGGCGAGCAAGCCGAACAGCCCCAGCACCACGACACAACCCGCGAACCCGAGTTCCTCGCCGACGAGCGCGAAGACGAAGTCGTTCTGGACGTCCGGCAGGTAGCTCCACTTCGCCGCGCCCCGGCCGAGTCCGACGCCGAACCAGCCGCCGTCGGCGAGGGCGTACTGCGCCTGCTGTGCTTGGTAGCCGCTGCCGCTGGCATCGGGGTCGGACGAAAGAAAAGAAAGGATGCGCGCGAGACGATAACTGGCGAAAAGGGCGAGTACGACGATTCCGACGACGCCGCCGGCGAGAATGGCGGCGAACAAACGCTTCGGCGCGCCGGCGAACCACAGCAAGCCCAAAGTGATCAGCGCGAGCGTCACTGTGCCGCTGAGATTCGGCTGAGCCAGCAGCAACGCGCACAGCCCGAGCGTCACCGGGGTCAGCGGCACCAGCAGATGCCGCCAATGGTGCAGCACCTTCTGTTTCGACACCAGCAGATGTGCACCCCAGAACACCAATGCGACCTTCGCGATTTCCACTGGCTGCAAGGTGATCGGCCCGGCAGCGAGCCAGCGTTGCGCGCCGCCGTGGTCGGAGCCCAGCGGGGTCAGCACCAGAAGCAGCAGCACGACAGCGGCCGCCAGTGCGGGGGTGGCTGTCTTGCGCAGCCGGGAAAACGGGATGCGCAGGCCGAGCACGAAGGCGATCGTGCCGAGCGCGACGAAGGTCAGATGCCGGAAAAAGGCTTGGTACACCCCGGTTCCGGCGGCCGGGTCGGCGGCGGCTGCCGAGGACGACAGTGCCATCACCGCGCCGAGCAAGGTCAGCAGCGCCCAGATCGCGACGATGATCCGGAACGACGCGAGCGGATGCGCGAAGAACTGCCCGATTGCGTGCCGTGCGGGTTTGCTGTCCCGTTCGGTTGGCGACTCCACAGCGCGGAGTGTGTGCTGTTTCCGCTCCGCGGTGGCCGACCGACTCGCCCGTGTGCGGAAAATTACCGGCCGGATTCCTGATTGGCCTGGTCGACGTCGGCCATGTGTTCTTCCGCCCACGTGCGCAGCACCGCGAGCGCGGATTCCAGCGACTCGCCCAGTTCGGTGAGCAGGTAATGCACCCGGGGCGGCACTGTCGCTTCGACGCGCCGCGAGACGAGGCCGTCGCGGACGAGGCTCTGCAAGGTGACCGAAAGCATTTTCTGCGACACCCCGGGGATGCGGCGGCGGAGGTCGGCGAACCGCACCTCGTCCGGTGCCGCCTCGGCGAGGATCTTGACCGTCATCGACGTCCACTTCGTCCCGATCCGGTCGAGCAGTCGCCGCGTAGGGCAGGCCGGGTCGAACAGATCGCCGCGGGCGGAGGGGGTCACCTCGGGCTCACCACCTGTCGGGAAAGTGCCGTCTTGGCGGCACCCTTGGAGTTACCTACCGTGTGCTGGTAACCAATGGTAACCACAGGAGGCGGAAATGGACACGGTGCGGCAGGTCGAAGCGAACGGGGTCCGGCTGAACGTGGCCGTCGCGGGCAGCGGTCCGGCACTGGTGCTGCTGCACGGCTTCCCCCACACCTGGCAGCTGTGGCGCGACGTCATCCCGGCACTCGCCGAGCGGTACCGGGTGCTCGCGCCGGACCTTCGCGGGCTGGGCGCGAGCAGTCGTCCGGAAGGCGGTTTCGACGCCGGGACAGTCGCCGCCGACGTCGCGGCCCTGCTCGACGCGCTGGGGGAGCCGAGCGCCGAGGTGGTGGCGATCGACCTGTCGGTGGCGGGTGCGTTGCTGCTGGCGTTGCGCGAGCCGGAGCGGGTGCGCCGCCTGGTGCTGATGGAGTCGCTGCCCTGGGGGTTTCCGGCCAGCCCGCCGTGGTGGTTCGGTTTCCACGCGGTGCCGGGACTTGCCGAGACTGTCCTCAATGGACACGAGGCGGAGTATGTCCGCTGGTTCCTCGACCAGGGCACGCTCGGCCGCGGCGTCCCGGAGGAGATCCAGGAGGCGTTCGCTGAGGCGTACACCGGAACCGAGGCGCTCCGCCGCGCTTTCGCGTACTACCGGGCGTTGCCGGAAAGCGCTCGCCAGCTGACCGAAGCGGCGGCGGAGAGGCTGACCGTCCCGACGATGGCGATCGGCGCGAATCCGGTGGGCGACGCCCTGGAACAGCAGCTGCGGCCGATCGCCGACGACCTCATCGGACACGTCGTGCCGGACTGCGGGCACCTGATCCCGCTGGACCGCCCGCGCGAATTCCTCGATCTCCTGCTTCCGTTCCTGTCCCGGGACATACTGGCCGGGTGTCGTTGACGTCTGAGCTGGCCGACCCGGCCGGGAAACTCGCGCGCTGGTGCGCCCGGGTCTTCACCGGCACGGCCGCGGCCGCGCGCCGGGTGGAGGAGGCGTCGAACGGCGTGCGCCCGATCCGCCCGAAGCTCGCCCGCCCGCCGCGCCAGCACTGGGCCGAGATCGGCGGCGCGTTCGGCCAGCGGATCGCGGACCTCGTACAGCCCGCGCCGCCGTATTACGCGCTGCTCGGGATGGTGCGAGCGCAGTGGGGCAGCGGCCCGTGGGCGCACGCGCAAGCCGCCGAGTACCCGACGCACGCCGATCTTCCGGCGGAATACCGGGCGCGGGCGCTCGGCATCCGCCCGGCGGCAGCGTCCTGGCTCGACCTCGGCGACGGAATGCCGGACACCGAGGCGGTCCCGGGTGCTCAGGAGCTGTGGGGCGATCTGCTGGAACGCGCTCGCCGCTACCAGGCGCAGCATGCCCCGCCCGGCACGCTCGCCGGACCGGGCGCGGAAGCCGGGCTGGCGCGGACGAACTGGGTGCTGTCGGCGTGCGAGGACATCTACCGTTCCGGCCGCATCGACCCGCGGCTCGCCCTGGTCGTCGACGGCGGCGGCACGATCGCGGACCTGCGCGCGCTGCCCGCCGACGCGGCGGTGACCGAACTGGCGGAACTCGCGAAACGCTTGCACGACAACGGTGCGCTGTGGGAACTGCGCCGCCTCGGCGGTGCTCCGCCGGAGGGGCAGCCGCTCGGGATCGCCGGGCCGACCATCGTGCCCGGCTGGGCGGACGGCGATCTCCTGCTCGGGCGGCTCGATCCCGAAGAGGGGATCGCCGAAGGCACGTTGCTGGACGTGAAGACCGTGCTGACCGTCGGCGATCCGGACCGGGCCGGGCGCTGGCTGTGGCAGATCCTGCTGTACGCCTGGCTCGACGTCGCCGACCTGTACCGGATCCGGGAGGTGGGGCTGCTGCTCGGGCGGCACGGCAAGCTGGTCTGCTGGCCGGTCGGCGAACTGGCCGCGGACCTGCTCGGCGGGGACGGGCTGGTCGATCAGCGCCGCGACGAGTTCAGGGACATGGCGCGCGGGCTGCTCGACTCGGTCGGGCTGGGCTTGGCCGGCGACTGAACGGCGGGTCGCTTGGGCCGGGCGCCGCGGCCGGCGAAGCAGACCGCGCCGAGCACGATCGCGCAGCCGGCGAGCTGCAGCGCGCCCGGCCGTTCGCTGAGCAGCACGAACCCGAAGAGGACGGCGCCGACCGGCTGCAGCAGCATCATCGTCGCGCCGGTCGAGGCCGCCAGCCGCGGCAGCGCACCGGCGATCAGCAGCCACCCGACGACCTGGCCGACGATAGCCAGCGCGGCGAACCAGCCGAGCGACGGCAGGCTGGGCGTCAGGTCGAGGCGGCCGGACGGCAGGCCGAGCGCCACGGACACGAAGCCCGCCGACACGGTGGCCAGCGACAGCGAGCGAACCTGCGTCGCGGGGCTGCTGCTGAGCCGGAGCAACAGCAGGTACCCCGAGTAGCCCGCCCCGGCGGCAAGCGCGAAAACCATGCCCAGCACCGGATCCGAGCCGGTCGTCGACGAGCCGAAGACCCCGCCCGCGAGCACGATGCCGCCGATCAGCGTCGGCGCGACGAATTTGAACCGCGGGTCCGGGCGTTCCTTGAGGAAGACGAACGCCAGCAGCGGCACGATCACCACCTGCACCGAAAGCAGCATGGTGGCGACGCCCGCGCCGACGCGCGGGATCGCCTCGCCCCACAGCACGAAGTCGAGGCCGAGGCCGAGCCCGGCCAGCAGCGGCAGCAGGATCTTCGCGCGCACGCCGGTCCGCCGGGCTTCGCTGAACGCTAAGAGTGCGAGCAACGGCAGTGCGAGGGCGCAGCGCCAGAACGCGCTGGTCGCGCCGCTGGCTCCGGAAACCTTGATGAGCACCGAGGTCAGCGCGATGCAGAGGCATCCGGCGGCGGCCAGCAGCCGGGGGTCGGCGCGGCCGGTGAGGGCGGCGATCGGACCGGCGGTCGGCAGCGGGGCGGATTCGGTGGTCATGCCTTCTATCGTGGGGTCGCTAATTATCAAGGACAAGTGAATGTTCCTGCGTAAAATCCGGTAGCATCACTACCGTGTTCAGCGTGGATCGGATGCGGGCGCTGCACGCGGTCGCGCAGCAAGGCTCGGTCGCCGGTGCGGCGGCTGCGCTGCATGTCACGCCGTCCGGGGTGTCGCAGCAGCTGGCGAAACTGGAACGGGAAGCCGGCCTCGCGCTCTTGGAGCCGCGCGGCCGGACCGTGCGGCTCACGCGCGCCGGGCAGGTGCTGGTCGGGCACGCCGAACGTGTCCTGGCACAGCTGGCCGAAGCGCGCACGGATCTTGAACGGCTGCGCGAGGACGTGTTCGGGCCGCTGCGGATCGGGTCGATCGCGACCTGCGTGCACGCCCTGCTGCCGCCCGCGCTCGCCGTGCTCACCGAACAGCACCCGCGGCTGGACGTGACCCTGGGCGAGGGCGAGGCCGAACAGACGCTGCCGAAGGTGCTCGCCGGGGATCTCGACGTGGCGGTGTTCGAAAGCTGGGCGGACCGGCCGACGGTGGTGCCGCCGGGAATCGCGCAGGTCACGTTGTTCTCCGATGTCGCCGATCTGGCGCTGCCCGCCGGGCACCGGCTCGCGCACCGCCGCACGGTCGATCTGTCCGAGGTGGACGACGTGTCGTGGATCAGCTGGACCGGGCGGTCGGGCTGCTACGAATGGCTCGTGCACGTGCTCCGTTCGCAGGACCTGGAGCCGAGGATCAGTTGCACCATCGGGAGTTACGTGACGCAGCTGGCGCTCGTCGCGGGCAACGTCGGCGCCGCGCTCGTCCCGCGGCTCGCTCGCGGGCCGGTGCCGGACGGCGTCCGGATGCTCGCGACCCGGCCGGTGCTGAACCGCACGATCGTCGCCGCGTGCCGGTCCGGCGAGGAGGCGCACGGCGGGGTTCGCGCGGCGCTGGAGGCGCTCAGCGAAGCCTCGGCGGCTTATGTGAACCGCTGAATCTTCTTGCGCAGCTGCCTTTTCCGGTCGGTCCGGCCCTAGAGTCGGACACGACGAGCAGGGGAGCCGCCCATGACCGCCGAGGATGCTGCCCGTGTCTTGCGGGCTCGACTGCCTGCCGGGCAAGTGCATACGTCCGGCCCTCAGTACGAATCGGCGGCGACGGTGTGGAACGCCGCCGTCGTCGCGCGTCCCGCTGTGGTGGTGGAATGCCGGAGCACGGCGCACGTCCAAGCCTCGGTGCGTGCCGCGCGCGAATTGGGCTTGCCGTTGTCCGTGCGGAGCGGCGGCCACGACTGGGCCGGACGTGCCGTCGCGGACGGCGGGATCACGCTCGATCTGCGGCCGCTGAACCGGGTCGCGGTCGATGCCGGGCGACGGGCCGCGGTGGTCGGCGGCGGGGCGCGAGTCAACGATGTCCTTGCCGCGGTTGAGACGCACGGCCTGACCGCGCCGTCCGGAACGATCGGCACGGTCGGGTTCGCCGGGCTCGCACTCGGCGGCGGATACGGGCCCTTCGCGGGGAAATACGGGCTGGCCGCGGACAATCTGCTGGGAGCCGAGATCGTGCTCGCGGACGGCGAGGTGGTGCTCGCCAACGCTTCCCGGCTGCCGGACCTGTGGTGGGCGTTGCGGGGCGGCGGCGGGAATTTCGGTGTGGTGACAGCGCTCGGCGTGCGGT
Source organism: Amycolatopsis sp. NPDC054798 (assembly GCF_053611505.1). Taxonomy (NCBI): domain Bacteria; kingdom Bacillati; phylum Actinomycetota; class Actinomycetes; order Pseudonocardiales; family Pseudonocardiaceae; genus Amycolatopsis; species Amycolatopsis sp. NPDC054798. Next base: position 12,872 of record NZ_JBSHAM010000087.1, read on the forward strand.
TGCACGCACTGCCGCCGATCACGACCGGCCCGGCTTGGTACCCGGCGGCCGACGCGGACCGCGTTTTCGCTGCGGTGGCGGAAATCCAGGCCAGCGCGCCGGACGAACTCACCGTGCAGACCGGCGTCCTCGCTGGCCCTGACGGTTCGCTGTGCGTATTGGTGTGGCCGACGTGGTGCGGCACCGCTGATCCGGACGGCTTCCTCGCCCGGCTCGGGACGCCGCTCGCCTCGGAGATCGCGCCAGTCCCGTCGTACGCGGCGGAGATCGCGCGCCGGGACGCGATGTTCCCGGGCGGCCGATCAGTGACGATCCGCTCGCGGTCGCTCGCCGCGTTCACCCCGGAGGTCGTCTCGGTGCTGATGACGCAGACGGAAGCCCGGACCTCGCCGTTGTCGGGATTGTCGATCCACCACTTCCACGGTGTAGCTGCGCGGGTTCCGGTGGCGGAGACGCCGTTTCCGCTGCGGGAAGACCATCTCCTGGTCGAGGTGCTCGGATTGGGGGAGGGAAACGACGACCAGGCCTGGGCGGACGCGACGTCGGCGGCGCTGGCCCCGTACGCGTTGCCGGAGACGTACGCGAACCTGCTGGGGCCGGACGTGCCCGCGGTGAACGTCTTCGGCCGCAACACCGGGCGGCTGCGGGACATCAAGCATCGCTACGACCCGGACGGGGTTTTCCGCGCCATCCCGCTGGCGTGACGGCGCTCGCGGACGAATGCTCCAGGCGGAGCGGAAATTCCCCGCTGTGACCGGACTCGCGCCGGACCGGTCGCGTCCGGGCACGCCTGTTAGGTTCGTGGACGTGACAACAAACGCGATGCGGGCAGTGGTCCACGAAGGCGCGGCGGGACTCGGCGGGGTGCGGGTCGCGGAAGTCCCGGTGCCGCGACCCGGTCCGGGCGAGGTGCTGGTCCAGCTGAAGGCGGCCGGGCTGAACCACCGGGATCTGTTCGTCGTGGACAGTCGCGACCCTGCGGCCCCCGCGACCGTACTGGGCTCGGACGGAGCCGGAGTGGTCGTGGCAGCGGGTGCGGACGCCGTCGTCGAGATCGGTGCCGAGGTGGTCGTCAACCCTTCCCTGGACTGGGCCGAACCGGACGCGGTGCCAGAAGTCCCCGCCATTCTGGGAGTGCCGACGAACGGCACGCTGGCCGAGTACGTCGTGGTCCCGGCGGGCAACGTCGAGCCGAAACCCGCGCACCTGAGCTGGACCGAAGCCGCCGCGCTCCCGCTGGCCGCGCTCACCGCGTACCGGGCGCTGTTCACCCGCGGCGGGCTGACTTCCGGGGAGCACGTGCTGCTGCCGGGCATCGGCAGCGGGGTCGCGACGTTCGCGCTCGCGATGGCGAAGGCCGTGGGCGCGACGGTCAGCGTCACCTCGCGCAGCCCCGAAAAGCTCGCCAGGGCAACGGAATTGGGTGCCGACCGTGCGATCAGCAGCACTGGAGACTGGGCCGCCGAACTCGGCGAACCGGTGGATCTGGTCGTGGACAGCATCGGCTCGGCGACGTTCGACGCCTGCCTGTCCGTGCTGCGCTCCGGCGGCCGGATGGTGACGCTCGGCGCGACCACCGGCCCGGACGTCGAGTTGTCGCTGCGCAATCTTTTCTTCCGGCAGATCAGCCTGCTGGGCACGTCGATGGGCAGCGCGCGGGAGTTCTCGCAGATGGTCGAGCTGGTCACGGAACACCGCGTGCGGCCGGTGGTGCACCAGGTCTACGAACTGGCCGACGGGCCGCGGGCGCTGGCCGAACTGGCGAAGGGGGATCAGTTCGGCAAGCTGGTGGTCGCGATCGGCTGACCCCGGGGCGGGTTTTTGTCGGTGCCTCGTGATCAACTGATGCCACGAACCGAGGGAGGGGAACATCTGATGAGCAAACGCTGGAATCCGGAGACGGTCGCGCCCCCGATAGGCCGCTACAGCCACCTCGCGCAGATTCCCGCCGACCACGAGCTGGTCGTCGTGGCGGGGCAGATCGGCGCCCGACCGGACGGCACGCTCGCCGGGCCGGACGCGGAGGCCCAGACGCGCGAGGCGCTGGCGAACATCGAACGCGCGCTCGCGGCGGCGGGCGCGGGGCCGGAGCATCTGGTGAAGGTGTTCAGCATGGTCGCCGGCGTCGAGCACCTGCCCGGTTTCCGCACCGCGAGCGGCGAGGTGTTCAGCCGGTGGTTCCCGGCGAGCGACTGGCCGACGCAGTCGCTGATCGTCGTGGCCGCGCTCGCCAAACCGGAGCTGGCCGTGGAGATCGAGGCGATGGCCGCGGTGCCTCGATGAACGACAGCACGCCAATCCCGTTCCCCGGACGACAGGAAGCCCGATGACCATCACCCTCGGATCGCTGCGGATTGACCCGGTAGCCGAACTCGACCACTGGCGGTTCGCCCCGGCGGAGCTGTTCCCGGCGGTCACGCCGGAACACCTGGGGGACCACCGCGGCGACCTGGACCTTTCGATCACCACGTACCTGGTGCGCACGCCGGACCAGACCGTGCTCCTCGACGCCGGGAACGGCAACGCCAAGGAACGCCCGGTTTTGCTGGCGCACCACCAGTTCGACGCGCCGTACCTGGACCGCCTTGCCGAAGCGGGCGTCGTGCCGGAGGACGTCGACGTCGTCGTGGCGACCCACCTGCACCCGGACCACTGCGGCGGTTTCACCCAGCTGGTCGACGGTTCCTGGGATCCCACCTTCCCGCGCGCCCGGTACCTGATCCCGAGCGAGGAGTACGCCTGGCTGCAAGAGGTGCACGCGGCGGCGCCCGACGGCGGCGTGGCGGGGGATCTGGCCCGGACGTTCGAAGACAGCGTGCTCCCGGTCGTCGAGGCGGGCCTGGTCGAGCTGATCGACCTCCCGTACGAGGTGGCGGACGGCATCACCCTGCGCTCCCTGCCCGGCCACACCGCCGCCCACCTGATCGCCGAACTCAGCGGCGGCGGTCAGCACGCGCTGGTGAGCGGAGATGTGCTGCACCATCCGTTCCAGTTCGCGAACCTGATGCTGGCCCAAGGCGGCGACGCGGATCCCGCCGCTGCCGCGGAGTCCCGGCGGACGTTGTGCGAGCTGGCCGTCGAACGGGACGCGCTGCTTCTTCCGGCGCATTTCCCGCCTGGACGGATCGAGCGGGACGGCGACGGTTTCCGCTACCGGCCGGTCGCGTAAGGGGCAGGCCGGTAGCGGAAACTTCTGCGAACGCTCAGGAATCGCTGTCCTCGGAGTAGCTCGGGACCCGGCTCATCGTGGAGCGTGTCGATTCGGCGGCGCCCCGTTCGACGCTTGGGCATGACTGACTACGAACCGGCCTCAACCCGCAACCTCGACCGCTACGGAAACGCTCCGCTGCCGTGGAGCCGTGCCCGCGACGTCCTCGCCGCCGACACCCCGACTGCCGATCTGACGTTCTTCGTGGCGACCGTCCGCCCGGACGGACGTCCGCACTCGGCGGGCGTGGGCGCGGTCTGGGTGGACAACGCCCTGTATTTCGTCGGCGGACCGGGCACGCGCCGTTCCCGGAACCTCGCGGCGAACCCGGCGTGCAGCATCTCGGTGCGGCTGCGCGGTGTCGACCTGGTCTTGGAGGGCGACGCGCATCGGGTCACGGACGCCGAGACCGTGGCGCGTCTCGCCGAGGTCTACCGCTCGGGAGGGTGGCCAGCTACTGCGGAGGGGGACGCGCTGACGGCGCCGTTCAGCGCGCCGAGCGCGGGTCCGCCGCCGTGGCACCTGTACCGGCTCGCCTTGCGGCGCGCGGTGGGAGTGGCGACGGACGAGCCGCACGGGGCGACGTGCTGGGAGTTCGCCGGGGACTGAGTGCGGCGGGTCTGTTTGGCAGGGAATGGCCGTGTCGGAACCGCCTGCCGACGCTCGCACCGCGACACTCGCTCCGGGCTCCGGGCTCCGGGCTCCGGGCTCCGGGCTCCGGGCTCCGGGCTCCGGGCTCCGGGCTCCGGGCGCGCGGCAGCCGGTACCCGGTGCCGGTGCTCGGCGGGCGTTGCTCGGGCGGGGCGACGCGCGGCGGGCGGGGCGCGGCGGGCGGGGTTCCTCCGCAGGAAAGCAGACGGCGGGGACCCGCGAGCGGGCTGCCCGGCTGCCCGAGAGCCGCCGTTCGCCCGAAAGCCGCCCGCCCGGCGACGCGCCGTTCGCCGAAGCGCATCCCATCGAAGCGCCGTCCGCCGACGTGGCCCCCTGCCGAAGCACCCTCCTGCCGAAGCGCCCCTGGCGGAAGCGCCGCACCTTGCCGAAGCGCCGCAGCGCCGTCCGCCGAACCGCCCCGCGGCGGAAGCGCCCTCCTGCCGAAGCACCCCCACCGAAACATCGCACGCCGAAGCTCCGCACCCCGCCGAAGCTCCGCACCCCGCCGGACGGCACGGCGTCACGACCTCCCAGGCCCCTCCCACGCCAGCAGCAGCTCCCGCAGATCGTCGTTCATCCGGTCCTGTTCCGCGTGCGACAGGACGCCGAGCAGCCGGGCCTCGGTCTGCGTTTTCATCCCGAACACCTCGCGCGCCCGCGCCAGTCCCTCGTCGGTCAGGCTGACCAGGATCTGCCGCCGGTCGTCCGGGTCGATGTCCCGGCGGACCCAGCCTTTGCGTTCCAGTCCGGCCACGCGTTTGGTCACCCCGCCGGACGTGAGGCGCATGCTGTCCAGCAGCTGACCGGCCGAGAGCCGGTGCGGGGGACCGGCCCGTTTGAGCGCGCCCAGGAGCTCGACCTCCCACAGGCCGACCCCGAAGGCGTCGAACTCTCGGCGCAGTTCCGTTTCCAGCAGCCGGGCGGCGCGCAGCAGGCGGAAGCTCAGCGCCTTGCTCACCCGGTCTTCCGCGCGCACGCCGGTGATCTGCGCCATGACTCCGTCGACGTGGTCCCGCTCCGCTGGCATGGGCGAGTATTCTAACACCAGTAATTATCTTACCGGTCTCGAATCAGGACGGTCCGTGCATTCTTCTCCTTCGCCCGAGCCCGATCCGCAGCGCTGGCGCGCGTTGTGGGTGTGCCTCATCGCGGGGTTCATGACGCTGCTCGACGTCAGCATCGTCAACGTCGCGCTGCCCTCGATGGAGCACGGGATCGGCGCGACGCCCGCGGACGTCTCGTGGGTCGTGTCCGGCTACGCGCTCACCTTCGGCCTGGCGCTGGTGCCGTCGGGACGGCTCGGCGACGACTACGGCCGCCGCCGGATGTTCCTGCTGGGGCTGGCGTTGTTCGTGGCGGCCAGCGTGCTGTGCGGCGCGGCTCCGAACGCGACCTGGCTCGTCGTCGCTCGGCTGGGCCAGGGCGTCGCGGGCGGGCTGCTGAACCCGCAGATCATCGGCCTGATGCAGCAGCTGTTCTCCGGCCGCGAGCGCGGCAAGGCGTTCGGCGCGTTCGGGGCGACGGTCGGGTTGTCCACCGCGATCGGGCCGGTGCTGGGCGGTCTGCTGATCCAGGGGATCGGCGTCGACCAGGGCTGGCGCTGGGTGTTCTACGTCAACCTCCCGATCGGGATCCTGGCGATCCTGTTCGGATTGCGGCTGCTGCCGAAGGACGCGCGCAGCGGCCGGAAGCGGACGCCGGACCTGGTCGGCAGCATGCTGCTGGGCGTGGCGGTCGTGCTGGTGATGCTGCCGCTGATCGAGGAAGAGGAACAGGCGGCGTCGCCGCGCTGGTGGCTGATGGGCGTCGCGGCCGGGCTGCTCGTGCTGTTCGTGCTGTGGGAGCGCTGGCTCGGCAACCGCGGCAAGCAGCCGCTGGTGAACCTGAAGCTGCTGACCGTCCGCAGCTATTCGATGGGCTCCGCGCTCGGCATGGTCTATTTCGCCGGGTTCACCGGGATTTTCCTGGTCCTGACGCTGTTTTTCCAGCAGGGACTCGGCTACACGGCGCTGCAGGCCGGCGCGGCGATGCTGGCTTTCGCGATCGGCTCGGCGATCTCCCCGGCCATCGGCGGGCGGCTCGTGCACCGGTTCGGCAGGCCGATGGTGGTCCTCGGCACGCTGCTCGTGGCGATCGGGCTCGCCGCGACCGCGTGGCTCGTCCGCGACTACTCCGGCGCGAACACCGCGTTCGTGCTGGCCGCGCCGTTGTTCGTCGGCGGGTTCGGCAGCGGGCTGGTGATCTCGCCGAACTCGACGCTCGCCCTGGAGGAGGTCCCGCCCGCGGAAGGCGGCACCGCGGCCGGGGTCCTGCAGACCGGCCAGCGGATCGGCTCGGCGGTCGGCACCGCGCTCGGCGGATCGCTGTTCTTCGGCGAACTCGGCCGATCGCACGGGGACTACCACTCCGCGACCGCCCTCGGGCTGATCGGCTCGACCGCGCTGGTCGTGCTCGCGCTGCTGTTCGGCGTCGTCGACGTGCTGCTGTCCCGGACCCGGAAAAACCGCGCCACGCTGCAAAGCGCCAGCACACCGGCCGCGGCGGTTTCCGGCGCGGTGAGCGGTCTCGCTCCCGCCGAAACTGCCTCGGTGTCCTTGACGTCCCTGGAAACCCACGAAGTGCGCCGCACCACCACCGGCGCGGACAACACTTTCGCCCTGGACGCCCCGGCGGGCGCCTATCTGCTGCGGGTCCGGGCGGGCGGCCAGGAGCCGGTGGCGCGGCATGTCCAGGTAGGTGCCGAGCCGGTGCGCGAGGACGTTGAACTGGCGCGGTCGGTCCGGCTCACCGGCACCGTGCACGCAATCCGCGGTCCGTTCCCGGGCGCGCAGGTCGCGGTGCTGGACGCCGAGGGCCAGGTCCGGCGGGTGACCGTCACGGACGAGGCGGGCCACTACGCCGTCGACGATCTGTTCCCCGGCGAGTACACCGTCGTAGTGACGGGATATCAGCCGGTCGCGGAGCCGGTGCAGCTGACGGCCGAGGGCCCGGCTCGCTTCGATCCCTTGCTGCGGCTGGTTTCCGCGGACAAGGGTTAGTCCGACACGAGCGCCAGCACGGCCAAGGCTTGGTCCCGCATGGCGACGTCCAGGAAGGTCCCGTCGGCGAGCGCGATCGCGCCCACACCGGCCTGAGTGGCACCGTCCATTCGGGACAGCACCTCCCGGGCCCGCGCGACCTCTTCCGCGGTCGGCAGGAATGCCGCGCGGATCGTCGGCAGCTGCGTCGGGTGGATCGCCGTCCGCCCGCGGAAGCCGAGCGCTCGCCCGGCCCGGCAGCTTTCCGCCAGGCCGTCGAGATCGCGGACGTTCGCGTACACCGACATCACCGGCGGCGGCAGGCGGGCGGCGCGGGCGGCGTTCACGATCCGGCTGCGCGCCCAGGTGAGCCCGGCCTCGTCGGCGAGCCGCAGGTCGGACCGCAGATCCGCCTCGCCGAGCCCGAGCGAGGCGATTTGCGGGGAGGCGAGCGCGATCTCCAATGCTCGCTCCACCCCGAGCGCCGATTCGATCAGCGGGTGCAATTCCCGTCCCGGCAACGCATCGGCGTGCGAGCGGACGTCCACCGAACTCTCGACCTTCGGCAGCCGCGCCCCGACCCAAGTCGGCAGCGCGGCGACCGCGGCCACGTCCGCCGCGTGCCATGGCGTGTCCGGATGGTTGATCCGCACCTGCACCGGTCGCGCTGCGGGAACGTCGGCCAGCAGCCGGATCGCGTTGTCCCGCGCGGCATCTTTCTGCGCGGGCGCGACGGCGTCCTCCAGATCGACCAGCACGACATCGGCGTCCGATGCGAGCGCCTTGGCTACGCGATCGGGCCGGTCCGCCGGGACGTAGAGCAGGGTCAGCGCGGGCGTCATACCGCTCCCTCCTCCCGAAGCTCAGCGATTCGCGAAGCAGTGAAGCCCAAAGAGCCGAGCACGTCGTCGGTGTCCGCGCCGTGCGGCCGTCCGGTGAACCCGATGACGCCGTCGTTGTCCGACAACCGGAACAGCGGCCCTTGCATCAAGGTCGTGCCCAGTTCGGGGTCCTCGATCTCGTGGATCGTGCCCAGCGCGCGGAACTGCGGGTCGGCGACGATGTCGGCCGCGTCGTAGATCGGCGCGACCGCGGCCTGCGCCTCCTCGAACGCGGCCACGACCTCGTCGCGGGTGTGCCGCGCGATCCAGCCGCCGACAGCCTCGTCCAGTTCGTCGGCGTGCGCCGCCCGGTCCGCGCCGGTCGCGAACCACGGTTCGTCCGCCAGTTCCGGTCGTCCGACCAGCCGCACCACGCGTTCCGCGATCGACTGCGCCGACGTCGACACCGCCACCCATTGCCCGTCGCTCGTGCGATAGGTGTTGCGCGGCGCGTTGTTCGTGGACCGGTTGCCGGTGCGCGGCTGGACCGTGCCGAGCTGGTCCCACCGCGTGATCTGCGGTCCGAGCATGGCGAGAATCGGTTCGATGATCGCGACGTCCACGACCTGGCCGCGTCCGGTGGCAGTGCGCCCGGCGAGGGCGACCATGATCGCGTACGCGGTGGCCAGCGACGCCACCCCGTCGGCGAGCCCGAACGGCGGCAGCGTCGGCGGGCCGTCCGGTTCGCCGGTGGCCGCGGCGAAGCCGCTCATCGCCTCGGCGAGCGTGCCGAAACCAGGACGAGGGGAGTACGGCCCGAACTGGCCGAACCCGGTCACCCGGGCGAGCACGAGCCGCGGATTCCGCGCGGACAGTTCCTCGTAGCCGAGCCCCCAGCGTTCGAGCGTGCCCGGACGGAAGTTCTCGATCACCACGTCCGCGGTCTCGGCGAGCGCCAGGAACACCTCGCGTCCGCCGTCGCTGCCCAGGTTCGCGGTGACGGTGCGCTTGTTGCGCCCCAACGTCTTCCACCACAGGTTGACGTCTCCCTTGGCCACCCCGTGCGTGCGCGACGGGTCCGGCCGCGACGGGTGCTCGACCTTGATCACCTCGGCGCCCATGTCGCCCAGATGCATCGCGGCCATCGGTCCGGCGAACAGCGTCGACGCGTCCACGACCCGCAGCCCGGCCAGCGCCCCGGCGGACGCCTCCCTCGACACGGTCATCGCGTCACGTCCCAGGCGCAGCGGAACCCGACGGTCGCGCCGCGCGCCAGCCCCAGTCCGGGCAGCAGCAGCTTCACGCTGTAGTCCGGAGCGTGGCGGCCGCCCTCGACGTACCACTCGGAACCCTCGGCGCGGTAGTCGCTGCCGCCCTTGAGCATCACGAACCGGGTCCTCCCGTCGGAGTGTTCGCTTTCGGTCCAGTTCCACACCGCGGGCGTGCCGCGCCGCAGCCCGCCGGTCTCCCCGGCGAGCTGCCATTCGTCCTCGGTCGGCAACCGGCCGCCGCGCCACGCGCAGTACGCGCGGGCGTCGTCGAGGTCCACAAAGGTCACCGGCTCGTCCTCGGCGAGAGGCCGGCCGTCGACCCAGTGTGCGAGGAACCGATGCGGCTCGGCCGGTTGATAGCCAGTGGCAGCAAGGAATTCCGCGAACTCGCCGTTCGTCACTTCGGCGGCCGCGACCGCGACCGGCGACGCCAGCGAACCGTCCCGCTGGAGCGTCCGGGCGTCGTGCAGCCGTGGCGGCAGCGGTTTCCACTCGTCCACATACGGCGCGCCCTGGTACATCCCGGTCTCGCGGCCGCGGTACCGGACCGTCAGCACGTACGGCCCGGCAGGCATGATGACCGCGTCGTCGTCTGGCGAACCACTCGTCGGCTCGGGTTCCCGGCGCACGGCGAGCCGGTGCGGGAAGCGGGCGTCGGGATCGTGCGGCAGGGTGGCCACTCGCGACAGCCACGACGGCTCCGCCGCTCCGTCCGCGACCCGCAGCAACGCCGAGATCCCGCGCGCGGGCACGCGGCCGTCGGCGAACAGGTCGATCACCGGCCCGTCCACGACCGGACCGAGATAGTCCGACTCGCCGCGGTTGACGACCGTCCACAGTGTCCAGTCGCCGAGTTCCCATCGCGACGCGTAAACCCCAGCCGCTTCGGCTTCGGCGGTCAACGGGGCCAACGGCGTCCACTCGCCCTCGCGCAGCAGGTCACCGGCCGCACGCTGCACAGTCACCATCCGCCGCACCGTCGCGGCATCCCGCTGAGACCAGCCGACCCACACGCCGAACACGACTTCCCACACCATCACGCCGACGCCGTTCAGCCACGCCGACTGCAATTCTTCGGTGTGGTCGCGGTGCCACCGCCGCACGTGGTGCTGCATGTGCCGCCGCTCGTACCAGTGCGAACGCAGCACGCCCGGCACCGGCGAATCGGCGAAGAACTGTGCCCACGACGCCGAATGGTCCTCGATCCGCTCGACCGGCAGCTTCGACTCGCCCTCCAGCACGACCCCGGGCCGCGCGCGTTCGAGCTGCTCGACCAGCGCCGGATCGGCTTTCTTCAAGGTGTCCAGGAAGACGCCGTCCGCACCGAAACCGGCCAGCACCGCGGACAGTTCCGCCGCGTCGTCCCCGCCCCGGCGCGTCCCGACGTCCCACGGGTTGTAGTCCACGAACACCCGCACGCCCGCCGAATGGAACACCTCGACCAGCTCGCCGAGACCAGGCACGTCGCGGTAGTAATCCCACTGGTTGCGGTCGTCGAGGCCGATCACCGGGTACGCGTGCCACAGCACGACCGCGTCGAGGCCGCCGAACCGCTGGTGCGCGTCGGCGAGGAACCGTTCCGGCGTGAACCGGTGCTCCTCGAACGAATACAGCAATTCGTCCCACAGCCATATCTGCGCGACCGTGTGGCATCCGGCGGCCCACTCGGCTTCCGGCCGGTCGTAGGCCCGGCCGTGGTAGCTGTGCCGTTCGCGCGCGTCGGCACGCCATTGCTCCAGCCGCGCCCGCCATTCCGCGCGGTCGGCGGGGTTCGCCGGACCGACGAAGATCTTGGCCTCGTCCAGCGCGGCAAGCTGCTCGGGGGTGAGCGGCGCGCCGAGCGGGACCTCGGTCGGCTGGTCGATCGGGCGCGGGACGAGCGGGTCGAACACGTAGGTCATCGGGCGTTTCCTCCGGTCGCGAATTCGGCGACCTCTGCGACTGTCGGCACGGCGGACTGCGCGCCGGGCCGGGTGACGGCGAGCGCGGCGGCGGCCCCGGCGCGCTCGGCGGCTTCGCGGAGCGGACGGCCCTCGGCCAGTGCCGCCGCGAGCACACCGCAGAACGTGTCCCCGGCTCCGGTGGTGTCCACTGGGGACACCAGGAAACCAGGCAGGTGCGCGATGTCCTGCTCCGCCACGACGCACCCGGCCGCGCCGAGCGTGATCACCACCGCGGGTGCGCGCTGCTGCAGAATCCGGGCCAGCTCCTCGGGAGTGCCCGACGTTCCAGCCAGGTCCGCAGCCTCGTGCTCGTTGACGATCAGCACATCAAGGTCAAGATCCGGCAGAGGCCGGGAAGGCGCGGCGTTGAGCACCATCAGCGCGCCGCTTCGCCGACCGCGAGCTGCCGCGCGCACAGTTTCCAGCGGAATCTCCAGCTGCGCGAGCACGACGTCCGCTGCGGCGATCCGTTCCAGCTGCGGCTCGGCAAGCGTGAGCCGCGAGTTCGCCCCCGGCGCGACCACAATGGAGTTCTCGCCGTCCGGCGACACCATGATGAACGCGGTCCCGGTGGCACTGTCCACTCGCGACACCAGATCCGTCCGCACTCCGGCTTTCGTCAGCGACGCCAGCAGAAAGTCCGCGCCGTCGTCAGTACCGAACGCTCCGAGAAACGTCGTCTCCGCGCCACCGGCGAGCGCTGCGGCGACTGCCTGGTTGGCCCCCTTGCCCCCAGGACTGCGCCGCAGCTCGCCGCCGAGAACGGTCTCGCCCCCGCGCGGCTGCCGCGGGACGTCGACCACCAGATCGACATTCGCCGACCCGGCCACGGCCACCCGCCCGGTCATCGCGCCGCCCCGGCCGTCCGCGCGGCGAGGTCGGTGATTCGCTGCTCGCCGCCGGGCAACGAGGTCGCGATCCGGTTGTCGAGCGGTTTCGTCCACTGTTCGCCGATTCCGTCCACGCCCAGCAGCGCCCCGACCACCCCGCCGACCGTCGCGGCCGCGGAATCCGTGTCCCAGCCAGCCGTGACAGCGATCGACACGCTCTGCCCGAAGTCCCCGTCGCCGCGAGCCAGCGCGTACGCGATCACCGCGGCGTTGTTCAGCACGTGCACCCAATGCAGGTCGCCGTACTGAGCGTGCAGCCGGTCGAGCCCGTCCCGAATCGAACCGCTGGCTGCGGCTTCCCGCCCGAACCGCACCGCCGACGCCAGCCGACTGCCCGGCGGCAGAACAGTTTCCGCCGCGTCGAGGACACTGTGGACGGAGTCGCACACCATCGCCGCCGAAGCGAGCGCCGCCGCCCACATCGCGCCGTAAATGCCGTTGCGGGTGTGGCTGAGCCGCGCGTCGACCCACGCAAGCCGAGCGGCGCCGCGGACGTCGCCGGGGGAGACCCAGCCGAAGACGTCGGTCCGGATCAACGCGCCGATCCACTCGCGGAACGGGTTGAGATGCGTCGCGGTCTCCGGCACCGGCCGCGCGTCCAGCAGATTCCGGTACGCGGCGCGCTCGGCGGTGAACACCCGCCCGGCCGGAAGCTGTTCCAGCCACAGCTGCGCGACATCGTCGGCCGTGAAGTCCCGGCCGTGCCGTTCCAGCAGCGTGAGCGCGAGGATGGGGTAGTTGAGGTCGTCGTCCTCCGGCATTCCGGAGATGTTCTCCTCGAGGGAAGTCGGCGCCGACCGCCGGTTCCACGGCCACCGCGCGGCGACGTCGTCCGGCAGGCCGACCGCGGTGAACCAGCGGTCGAGCGGCCAGCGTCCGGTCGCGCGCAGGATTTCCTCGATGCCCTCGCGCGGGATCTTCTCGACCGGCTTCCCGAGCAGGCACCCCGCCGCCCGGCCGGTCCACGCGCCGAGCGTGCGGTCCGCGGCGGGCCGGGGGAGGACCGGCGCGGCCGGAAGCAGCGCGACGATCGCGTCCCAGTCGTCCGGTTCTCCGGGCGACGGAGCGGCGGGGAGCGCGGCCAGTTCGTCCAGCAGCGTCCGGGCCAGCGCCCGCAACGCTGGGGGCGCCGGCCGCGGTCCTGCCCCGCTCACCGCGGGCACCGGATCGCCGCCGGCGGCGATCCAGCGCTCCCGCACCGAGGTGACGTCCTTGCCCTCCACAGCGGACTGGACGAACTCGTGCGCGAGCAGGTCTTCGGGCTGAGCCCAGGTCAGCCTCATGCCGCGGCCAGCGCGTCGAGAGCCGCCAGCCGCGCTTGGACGCGCGCCCGGTCCGCCTTCACGATGTCCGTCGCGGCGGACGCGAGCAGCCGCCCGGTTTCGCGCAGATCCATCTTGCTGGCCTTGCCGATCGGATCGATCCACTCGTCCGGCACCGAAGCCGCCCCGCCGAGCCCGGCGCAGAGCGCGCCCGCCATCGACGCGATCGAGTCCGCGTCCCGGCCGTAGTTCACCGAAGCCAGCACCGCGCCGCGGTAATCGCCCTGATGTCCCAGCACAAACCCCAGCGCGGCAGGCAATTCCTCGATCGCCTTGGTCCGCGACGGCCGCCGTGCGTCCATCGACATCTGCCGGTACTCCGGCCCGACCGAATCGAACGGCGCGACGACCTCCCGGATCTTTCGCGCCAGCGCACGCTCCTCGTCGTCGTTCTCGGGCGTGGCGTTCCACCCTTGGAAGGCGTCGACCACAGCCTGCAACGCCGCCAAAGTCCCGTCGTGCGAAACCGAGAGCGCGGCCCGCACGATGTCGTCCAGCCCCGCACCCGGCGCGACCGAAGCGGCGACCATCGCGGCCAGCACCCCGGCGGCCTCCCGGCCGTAGCTCGACTGATGCGGCGCGGTCAGGTCGATCGCCTCGGCGTACGCCGCCTGCGGATCGCCCGGGTTCACGACGCCGACCGGCGCGATGTACATCGCCGCACCGCAGTTCACGATGTTGCCGACGCCCGCCTCGCGCGGGTCGACGTGGCCGTAGTGCAGCTTCGCGACGATCCACTTCTCGGCGAGGAACACCCGCTGCAGCAACAGCGCCGTCGACTCCAGCTCCGGCACCCAGCGCGGTTCGCCGATCATCAGCGGCACCAGGTCCTCGGCCATCGAGTACGCGTCGAGGTGCGCGCGGCGCTTCGCGTACACCTCCACGATCGCCCGGGTCATCAAGGTGTCGTCGGTGATGTGCCCGTCGCCCTTGTGGTACGGCGCGATCGGGCGGGCGTCCCGCCAGTTCGGGTACCACGGCGGAACGATCCCGGTCACCCGGCCGCCGTGGCGCTCCTCGATCTGCTCGGGCGTCCACCCTTCGGTGGCGCCGCCGAGCGCGTCCCCCACTGCCGCGCCGGTGATCACTGCCACCGCGCGGTCCTCCAGCCAGGTCACCGGCTTGCGTCCCTTCGTTTCCCCGGCGCGGGCAGTCCGCCCGCGCCTGTCGTGCGCGCCGGGACCGGACCCGTGTCGCGGTCCCGGCGCGGCGGTCACTTGCCGACGCTCTTCCAGCCGTCCTTCAGCTGCTGCGCCAGCGTGTTCGCGTCGATCTGGTTCGCCAGGAAGCGCTGGTAGGCGGGCGTCGCGACGGTGTCCTTCCACTGCGCGTACTTCCCGGCGAACAGATACGGCGCCGAGGTCAGGTACTTGCCCGAGGCCAGGATGGTGCTCCAGCCCTTCTTGGCGCTGAGCTTCTTGTCCAGCGCTTCGCGAGCGGAGTTGCTCGCCGGGATCAGCGTGTCCGCTTCGTTGAGCGCGGCGAGGTTTTCGGTGCTGGTGAAGAAGTCCAGGAACTTCGCGGCCTGCTCGACGTGCTTGGAATCCTTGTTGACCGACAGCGTCTGCGGGTTCGCCGCCTGCGCCGGCCCGGCCGGCCCGGCGATCGGCGGCAGCGCGACCCAGTCGAGGTCCTTCGGCGCGTCCTTCTCGATGTTCGCCGCCTGGTACGAGCCCTGCACGGTCATCGCGACCTGGCCGGCGTAGAACGGGGCCAGCGCCTTCCCGCCGGACTGGGTCAGCGTCACCGGCAGGATCGAATGGTCGGTCGCGTTCATGTCGTGCACCAGCTGCGGCAGCGCCATTTCGCCCTGGCCGACGCTGATCTGCGCCTGGTCGCCGGTGCCCTCGAAGTACTTGCCGCCGAACGCCGGGGCCATCGCCACGAACGTCGCGGTCGGGCTCGACAATCCCCAGCCGAGGCCGTACTTGCCGTCCTTCGTGGCGGCCTTGGCCAGCTGGCGCAGCTGGTCCCAGGTCATCGTCTCGCCGGTCGGGACCTGCGCGCCGGACTGCTCCAGCAGCTTCTTGTTCGCGAAGACCACATAGGACTGCAGCTCGGTCGGGTAGGCGACGACCTTGCCGTCCACGGTCACCGAATCGAGCACGCCCTTCGGGATGTCCGCGCGCTTCTGGTCGTTGAGGTAAGAGGAAAGGTCGGCGAGGTAGCCGTCGGCCGCGAACGGCCCGATCCCGGCCGCCTCGTAGTGCACGATGTCCGGCGCGGTGCCCGCGTTGAACTGGGTGATCAGCTTGTCGTAGGCGCTGTCCCAGCCTGCCTGCACGACCTTCACCTGGGTGTCGGGATGCGCCTGGTTCCACGCCCCGACGATCTTGTTCGTGGCGGCGATCGCGGCGGGCTGGTCGGACAGGGACTGGAAGGTGAGGGTGACCGGTCCGCCGTCCGCGCTGTCGCCGCTGCTGCCGCACGCGGCGGCGAGCAGGCTGGTGAGGGCGAGGCTGGCGGCGACTGCCGCGCGTCGTGTCTTCATCGACCGACCTTTCGAACTTTTTCCGATGGGGTGGGGGCTCATCCCTTCACCGCCCCGGCCATGAGGCCGCCGGTGAGTTTCTTCCGCAGGAGGCTGAAGAAGGCGATGCTCGGGATCGCCGCGAGCACGGCGCCCGCGGCCAGCGGGCCGAGGGCGACCTTGCCCTCGCCGCCGATGAACATGGTGAGCGTGATCGGCAGCGTGTAGTTCTCCGGCGTCTGCAGCAGCACCAGCGCGAAGAAGAACTCGTTCCACGACGACACGAAGCTGAACATCGCCGTCGCGACCACGCCCGGGGCCAGCAGCGGGAACACGATCGTGCGCAGCACGGTGAACCGGTTCGCGCCGTCCATCGCCCCGGCCTCCTCCAGTTCCACCGGGATCGCCGCCACGTAGCCCTGCAGCATCCACAGCGCGAACGGGAGGATGTAGGTGGTGTGCACGAGAGTCAGCCCGACGAGGCTGTCGGCGAGGCCGAGCGTCCGCAGCACGAGGAACAGCGGCAGGATCACCAGCACCACCGGGAACACCTGGCTGACCAGGATCCAGGTGACGCCCGCGATGCGCAGCTTTCCCTTGAGCCGCGCCAGCACGTAGGCGGCGGGCACCGAGATCAGGATCGCGAGCACGGTGCTGGCCAGTGCGACCAGCAGGCTGTTGAACGCCGAATGCAGCAGGCCCTGCCGGGAGAGCGCTTCGCCGTAGTTGTCCCAATGCCAGTCGCTCGGGATCAGGTTGACCGACAGCGAGTTCAGCTCCGCCGACGACTTCACCGACGCGGAAATCAGCCACAGCAGCGGGAAACCGAGGAACAGCAGGTACAGCACGAGAGCCAGGTACTGCGCGGGGCGCACGGACCAGCGCATGGATCACCGCCCCCTTTCCGGGCGGTCGCCGCGGAACTGCGACCGCAGGTAGATCGCGAGCAGCGCGACGACCACGATGACGAGGACCAGCCCCATCGCCGCCGCGTAGCCGATTTCGCGGTTCTTGAACGCTTCGAGGTAGACGAACAGCACCGGCACCATGGTTTTGCCGCCCGGGCCGCCCGCGGTGAGCACGTAAACGAGCGAAAACGAGTTGAAATTCCAGATGAAATTCAACGAGGTAATAGAGCTGACGATCGGGCGCATGCTGGGCCAGGTCACCGCGGTGAAGCGCCGCCACGCACCCGCTCCGTCCACCGCTGCCGCTTCGTGCAGTTCAGCGGGAATCTGTTGCAAGCCAGCGAGAAGCGTCACGGTGGTCTGCGGCATGCCGACCCACACGCCGACCACGATCACCGCGGGCAGGGCGGTGTTGAAATCGCCGAGCCAGTTGATCCCGTCCGGTAATCCGATGCTGCCGAGGAATGCGTTCAGCGGACCGCCGTTGGCCGAGTAAATCATTTGCCACATGATCGCGACGACCACCGGCGGCATTGCCCAGGGAATGAGCGCGAGCACCCGCGTGAGGCCCTGCAGTTTGAGCCCGGAGTTCAGCAACAGTGCCAGCCCCATCGCGGCGGCCAGTTGCAGGACGGTCACTCCGACCGTCCAAATCAGACCGATCCGCAGCGAGTCCCAGAACAGCGAGTTCCCGCCGAGGCGGACGAAGTTGTCGATCCCGGCGAAGCCGAAGTCCGGATGCCGCACCAGCCGGGTGTCGGTGAACGCCAGCACGATGCCGATCACCAGCGGGGCCACCGACAGCACGAGGATCGGGATCAGCGACGGCATCACCAGCGCGATCGCCTCGCGCCGGCGGGTGCGCGCCTGCGTGGTCTTCTTCGGGCGCGGCGGGGGAGCGGGGACGGCCGCCCGCGGCCGGGTCGCAGTGGTCATTCCGCGTTCTCCCCAGTCTGGTCCATGGTGGACTCCCGGACGAACAGCTCGGTCCCGACCGAGATCTGCCGAGCGGGAGCGTCCGCGTCGTCGGCCAGCCCGAGCATCAGCCGGGCGGCGGCGCGCCCGCGCTCGGCCGAACCGAGGGACACGCTGGTCAGCCGGGGCAGGAAGACCTGCCCGAGTTCGGTGTCGTCCATCCCGGTGACAGCGACGTCGCGCGGGATGCCGAGCCCCAATTCCCGGGCGGCGCGGATCGCTCCGATGGCGAGCAGGTCGTTGGCCGCGACGATCGCGTCCGGCCGTTGCGGACGGTCCAGCAGCTTCCGGGCGGCCTCGATCCCCGCCGCGACCGTGAAATCGGCCGCGACCTCGACGTCCGTCCGCTCCGCGGCGAAGTCCTTCGCGGACACCGCCTCGTCGAACCCGCGTTGCCGCGAGGAGCCCGGCGTGGTGTCGAGCGGCCCGTTGAGAAAACCGATCCGGCGGCGGCCCAGCGAAACGACGTGCTGCACCGCCGCGCCGATCCCGGCGGCGGAGTCGGTGGAGACCGAGCTGATCCCGCGGTCGCTCATCGCCCGGCCGATCACCACGACCGGCACCGGGGCCTGGCCGATCTGCTCGATCAGCTCGTCGTCGGTGCGCAGCGGGATCACGATCATGCCGTCGACGAACCCGCCGTGCAGGCTGCGCATCAGCTCGGCGGTCGACGCCGCGGTGTCCCCAGTGGACATCACTACGACGCGATACCCGTGCGGCGCAAGCACTTCGTGGATGCCGCGCATGATCTCGACGTAAACCGGGTTGCCGATGTCAGCCACCGCGAAGGCGATCTGCGAGGTCTTCTTCAACCGCAACGACCGCCCGATCGCGTCCGCGCTGTACCCGAGTTCCGCCGCGGCGGCCCGCACACGCTCGACCATCGCCTTGCTGGCGCCGGTCCCGTGCAGTGCGCGCGAGGTCGAAGCCAGCGACACGCCAGCGCGCTCGGCCACCTGGATCAGCGTGGCTCGGGTTGACGTCATCGTCCCTCCCAGTCGGACACAGCGAGCAGCGGTGCGGATACCGTGGTTGGAAACGTTTCCAAGCTACGTTCTAGATGGTTTGGAAACGTTTCCAGGCGGTTCCGGAATCATGTCACCCAGATGGCGGACGTGTCAATGAGGCTTCTCGGCAGCGGTCGCGTCCGCCGGTGCGCGGAGGCTCCCGCGGTCAGCCGGGCTCGCGGCGGGGGTGCGGCGGTCCGGGATGGGGGCCCCGAGGGGATAAGAATTCCCCACGGGGCCCCCCCGGGCGGCGGGGGGAACGGGGGGGGCCCCCAGGAGG
>NZ_JBSHAM010000087.1:31644-34875 GCF_053611505.1 Amycolatopsis sp. NPDC054798
CCTGAGGGAATCAGATTCCCTCAGGGGCCCCTCACGGACGTCTGCGGAAGCGGGCGGGCCCCGATGGAGCTGTCGCGGGGGACCGGAATCTGTGGCGTCAGCGGGCTCGCTGGTCGGCTCGGACGACGTCCGCCGCCGACGGCGCGTGGTCCGGATCGGTCAGCCACTGCAGCGCGGTCCCGACCAGCAGCGAGTAGTAATGCGCGCCGACCGCGTGGACGTCCTCCGGGTCGGCGTCCGGTCCGAGGCCGCCGAAGGCGCGCGCGAGCCCGATCCGGGCCTGCTGCTGGCCTTCGGCGTTGATCTTGCGGACCTTCTCGTCGTGCTGGAGGTAGCTGACGCTTTCGAAGTTCACGAACCACAGTTCGCGGTTTTCGCGGATCGATTCGATGATCCGTGCCCAGCGCCGCTCCGGCCCGGCTTTCTCGTCCTCCGGGTCGGTGAGGACGGCGAACAGCATCTCGCCCCACTCGGCGTTGAGGTCGAACAACGCCTGGGTGAGCAGCTGTTCCTTCGAGCCGAAGTGGTAGTTGATCGACGCCTGGTTCGCCCCGGAGGCGGCGACGAGGTCGCGCACTGTCGTGCGCGCGTAGCCGGCTTTGAGGAGGCATTCCCGGGCGGCGGTGATCAGGTTCTCGCGATGTCCCACGCGTGCTAACGTATCATGTAAACGTTCGTTTTAAACGATCGTTCATGACTCTGGGAGGACTCGAGATGACCGCACCCGCGATCCGCACCCGGCGGCTGCGCTGCCGCTTCGACGGCGAAGGCGGTCCGGTCGACGCACTGCGGGGCGTAGACCTGGACGTCCCGCGCGGAGCTTTCGCCGCGATCATGGGCCCGTCGGGCTCCGGGAAAACGACGTTGCTGCACTGCGCGGCCGGTCTGCGCACCCCGACCGAGGGGACCGTCGAACTGGACGGCACCGATCTGTCCGCTTTGGACGAACCACGCCTGGCCGAACTGCGGCGGCAGCGGATCGGGTTCGTGTTCCAGCAGTTCAACCTGCTGCCCGCGCTGACCGCGGAGGAGAACATCGAGCTGCCGCTGCGGTTGGACGGCCGCCGCCCGGATCCGCGGCGCACCGCGGATCTGCTGGCGCGGGTCGGCCTGGCGCAGCGCGGGAAACACCGGCCGGGCCAGCTTTCCGGCGGGCAGCAGCAGCGCGTGGCCGTGGCCCGTGCGCTGGTGACCGATCCGGAGGTGGTGTTCGCCGACGAACCGACCGGCGCGCTGGACATCCGCAGCGCCCGGGAAGTGCTGGGCTTGCTGCGGCAGCTGGCCGACCGCGGCCAGACGATCGTGATGGTGACGCACGACCCGGTGGCCGCGTCCTATGCCGACGCGGTGCTGTTCCTGGCGGACGGGCTGGTGGTCGATCAGCTGGCGCGGCCGACCGCCGCGGCGGTGGCGAACCGGATGGCGACGCTCGTCGAATCGGCCGAACGGGCGGCGAACGCGGTGGGCGCTCGGTGAACGGCCCGGCTTCGAAAGGAATAATTGACATGCTGAGACTCGCTTTGCGGCTGTCCGGCCACCACCGCGCCGCAGCCGTGGCCACCGGGCTGGTCGCGCTCGCCGGGATGGCGCTCGTGGTCGCGATGACCACTCTGCTGGGCACGGGCCTCTCGGCGGGCACCGCGCCGGCAGACCGGGAATTCCTCACCCAGTTCCCGCTGATCCTGGGCGGCTGGGTGGTCGCGATCGTCGTGTTCGCGATGGTGTCGACGATCGGCGTCACGCTCGCCGCGCGGTCCGGCGAGATCGGCGGCCTGCGGTTGATCGGCGCGGCGCCCCGGCAAATCCGGGTGCTCGTTTCGCTGGAGACGCTCGCGATCACCGCCGTGGCTGCCTTGCCCGGCCTTGGCCTCGGCTATCTGCTCGGGCTTCTGCTGCTGACGGGGGTGCGGTCGACCGGGCTCACCGCGCCGGGCACGTCTTTCGCGCCCGGCGTCGCACTGCCGCTGATCGGCGTCGCTGCGGTGCTGCTGGCCGGGGTTCTGGCGGCGTGGATCGGCAGCCGCGGCCCGGCCCGGCGCAGTCCGGTGGAGGAAGCGTCGTCCGGCCCGCGCCGCGCGAGGTCGGCACGGCCCCGCCGGATTTCCGCGATCGTGTTGCTGGCAGCGGGTTTCGGCTCGGCGAGCGCAGTGCTCGCCCTGCCCGCCGACAGCATCGCGACGACCGGCCTGACCGGTCCCGCCGTGGTGCTGTGCTCGATCGGGTCCGCCATCCTGGCTCCGGAGCTGATCGCGGCGGCCAACCGGATCGTCGGCCGCCTCTCGCGCGGGGCGAAGAACGCCGAGGCGCATCTGGCGGGCATGAACCTGCGCGCGGCC
Source organism: Amycolatopsis sp. NPDC054798 (assembly GCF_053611505.1). Lineage (NCBI taxonomy): Bacteria > Bacillati > Actinomycetota > Actinomycetes > Pseudonocardiales > Pseudonocardiaceae > Amycolatopsis > Amycolatopsis sp. NPDC054798. The sequence goes on from NZ_JBSHAM010000087.1 coordinate 33,981, forward strand.
CCGGAACGCGTCCGTCCGATCGTCACCTTCCTGACGCTGCTGGTCGGGGTCTCCGCGGGCACGCTGGCCATGCAGGGCATCGAAAACCGGCACAGCGTCCCGGGCAGCACCGCCGAAGTCCTGGCGTCGATCAACTACCTGGTGGTCGTGCTGATCTCGCTGTTCATGGCGATCGCGCTGACCAACAACCTGGTCGCCGCGATCGGCGACCGCCGGGCGGAGTTCGCGACGCTGTCGCTGATCGGCTCGACCGTCCGGCAGGTCCGCGGCATGCTCCTGCGCGAAACGGCCGCCGCGGCCCTGCTGGCGATTGTCGTGGCGGTGGTGGGTTCGGTGCTGTGCGTGCTGCCGTTCTCGATCGTCAAGACGGGCGGCGCGGCGGCCGCGTTCAGCGTCGTGCCGTTCCTGGCGAGTGCTGTTTTCGGGGGAGGAGTGGTGCTGCTCGTGACGGCGGTGGCGGGGGCGCGAGCGATCCGTTCCGCAGCGGTGGCCGCGTAGCGAATCTGCGATACTCGGCGCATGATCTTGATTGTCCTCAAAGCACAGATCCGCCCTGAGAAGCGCGCCGAATGGCTCGAAGGCATCGAGCGGTACACCGAGCAGGTGCGCGGCGAACCGGGCAACGTCTCGTTCGACTATTACCAGAACGGCAAGAACGAGAACGAATTCGTCATGGTCGAGGTCTTCGCCGACAGCGCCGCCGGCGACGCGCACGTGGCCACCGAGCACGCGCAGAACTTCTTCCCGTTCATGTCGACGGTCGTCGCGAAGAAGCCCGAGATCAACTACCAGAACCTGGACGGTGCGGCCTGGTCGCAAATGGCCGAGGTCACGCCGGTGGACTGACCGGTGCCGCCGGGCATCGCAGCCAGCCTGCCGCGGAGCCCTGGGGCTC
>NZ_JBSHAM010000088.1:0-34614 GCF_053611505.1 Amycolatopsis sp. NPDC054798
GTCCGGAGGAGTTCTCCGGACCCGGCCCGTTTTCCGGCTTCTTGGGCGACGGTGCGCACCGGGGAACGGCCGCGGCGCGCTGCTTTCTTTCGGGGCCGGTTTCAGGCTCGTTCGATCACGGCGGCCAGTTCGGCGACCGTCCGGGCGGCGAAGAGGTCCCGCAGCGAGACCCGGACGCCGAGCTGTTTGCGGATCCGCGCGAGCACCCGGGTGGCCAGCAGCGAATGCCCGCCGATGCGGAAGAAATCGTCGTGCACGCTGATTTCCTCCACCCGCAGCACTTCCCGCCAGATGCCGGCCAGCGCGTGCTCGACCGCGGACGACGGCTCGGCGATCGGTTCGGCTCGTGCCGCGCTTTCGGGCGACGGATCCGGCAGCGCCGCGCGGTCCACCTTCTTGCTCGGCGTCAGCGGCAGCGCCGCCATCGCGACCCACTGCGCCGGGACCAGGTAGTCCGGCAGCTGCGACCGCAAACTGGCTCGCAGTGCGGCGAAATCCGGCTCGCCGGAAGCCGTGACGACATAGGCGACCAACGTCCGCTCCGGCAGGTCCTTCACCACGACAGCGGCCGCGCGTACCGCGGGATGGGCGTCGAGGACAGCTTCGATCTCGCCGAGTTCGATCCGGAAACCGCGGATCTTCACCTGCCGGTCGAGCCGCCCGAGGAATTCGATCGTGCCGTCCGAGCGGAAGCGGGCGAGGTCGCCGGTGCGGTACAGCCGGGCACCGGCCGAGTACGGGTCCGGCACGAACTTGTCCGCGGTCAGTCCGGGGCGGCGGAGGTAGCCGCGGGCGACGCGCAGGCCGCCGAGGTGCAGTTCGCCGGGCACTCCGACCGGTGCGGGCCGTCCGGCGGGGTCGAGCACGTACGCGCTGGTCGCCGCCACCGGACGGCCGATGGGCAGGCTCGGGGCGTCGAGATCCGCGTCGTCGGCCCATTGCAGCAGGCTGGAGATCGTCGCCTCAGTCGGGCCGTAGCAGGCCAGGAAGCGGCCGGGCAGGCCCAGTTCGCGCCAGCGCCGGGCGTCTTCGGTCGTCACGACGTCCGCGCCGACGTTCACCATGTTCAGCCAAGCGGCCCGCGGATCGCCCGGCGTGAGGACGCCGAGCAGTTCGCGATAGTAGGCCGGGGTGAGGTTGACGCTGGTGATCCGGTGCCGCCCGAGCTGGTCGGCGAGTTCCTCCGGCTCCCAGAACAGCGGATCGCTCAGCACCACCGACGCTCCGGCCAGCAGCGGGGCCCCGATCTGTTCCAGCGAACCGTCGAAGGCCAGCGAAGCGAGCGAGAGCACCCGGTCGGCCGCGGTGATCCCGTACTCCCGGGCGATGACCTGCGCGTGTTCGGCGTAGGAGCCGTGCTGGATCTGGACGCCCTTCGGACGTCCGGTAGAGCCGGAAGTGTAGATGACGTAAGCGAGCTGATCCGGTTCTACTGTCCAAAAAGGACTTTCCGAAGCGGTCCCGGAGGTCTGGTCGAGCGAGACGACTGGACAGCCCGTATCGGCGAACAACCCGGCGTAGCGTTCCTCGGTGACGACTGCCGCGGTGCGGGCGTCTTCGACGAGGTAGGCGAGCCGGTCGGGCGGGTTGGCCGGGTCGAACGGCACGTACGCCGCGCCGGATTTCAGGACGCCGACCAGCGCGATCACCGCGTCGACGCTGCGTTCGAGGCAGACGCCGACGGTCGATTCCGGACCGAGTCCGTTCGCGCGCAGATAACGCGCGAGCCGGTTGGCCGCCGCGTCGAGCTGGGCGTAGGTCAGTTCTCGGCCGCCGCAGTGCACGGCGAGGCGGTCCGGGTTTTCGGCGGCTCGCTGGGCGAACAAATCGGGGAAACAGCCTGGTGTCACTTCATAACCCGGTACCTGGCCCCAGCCGGACAGCAGCGCGAGTTCCGCGGCCGCGGTCAGGTCCAGTTCGCTCAAGCGTCGCGCCGGATTGTCGGCGATGCTTTCCAGCAGGCGCTGGAAGCGGGCGGCCAGCCGGTGCGCGGTGGCGGGCTCGAACAGCGCGGTCGGATAGGTGAGGGTTCCGGTCAGGGAGCCGTCCGGGCGATGTTCGAACTGCAGGCCGAGGTCGAACGACGCGGCGGTCCAGTCCACATCGGACTCTTCGACGTCCAGCCCGGGCAGCCGGAACCGCTGCTCGGGCACCTCGTGCAGGCCGAAGAACGCTTGCACCAGCGGATTGCGGGACAGGTCGCGGTCCGGTTCGAATTCGCCGACGAGCCAGTCGAACGGGACGTCCTGGTTGCCGAAGGCGTCCAGCGCGGTCCCGGCCACCTGGTCGAGGAAGGCTGTGAAGGCCGGATCGCCGCCGAGATCGGCCCGCAGCACGAGGGTGTTGACGAAGAACCCGGCCAGTCCCTCGACCTCGGCCGGAGCGCGGCCGGCGACGGGACAGCCGACGGCGATGTCCGTGCCGCCGGTGTGCCGGGCGAGAAAGACCTGGTAGGCGGCCAGCAGGACCATGAACGGCGTCGCCCGGCGGGACCTCCCGAGCGCGGTGAGCCGTTCCGCGAGCTCGGCGGGGACCTCGATCCGGACCGCGGCGCCGGCCGGGTCCCACACCGGTCCGCGAGGGCGGTCCGACGGCAGTTCCAGCGGCGACAGCCCGGCGAGCCGTTCGCGCCAGTAGGCGAGCTGGCCGGCGAGCCGGGTTCGGGCGTCTTCCCGTTGCCAGAGCGCGAAATCGGCGTACTGGACCGGCAAGGCGGGCAGCTCGGGCAGGGCTCCGGCGTGGAAAGCGCGGTACAGCTCGGCGAGTTCGGCGGCGAGGACGTCCCAGGACGCGCCGTCGAACGCGATGTGGTGCACGACGATCAGCAGGACGTGCTCACGCGCGTCGAGGCGCAGCAGCCGGGCCCGCAGCGGGAGGTCGGTCGCGAGGTCGAACGGCACGGTCAGCTCAGCCGCGACGACGGTGTCCAGCTCGTCTTCGGTGACGCCCTCGATCGGCAGCGGCACCGGCTGCGGCTTCCCGACCACCTGGACCGGCACGCCCTCGTTGCTGCGATACCGCGTCCGCAGCACCTCGTGCCGGGCGACGAACGCGTCGAGCGAACAGCTCAGCGCGGCGACGTCCAGCTTGCCGCGCACCCGCAGCGTCAGCGGGAGGAGGTATTCGGTCCCGCCGGGCCGCAACGCGTCGAGGAACCACAGTCTTTCCTGCGAGAAGGACAGCGGCAGGTCGCCGGGCATGGTCATGGCGCCAGGGTGGCCGGTCGCCGCTTGCGGGGCCAGAGCCGGGGCGGTGCGCGCGTTGCTGCGCTTTCTTCTCTGTCGCGCGGCCGCCCGCGCGGGGAAGGCTCGGCTCGCGGCGGGACGGGTGTGCCCGGCGCGAGGACTGAGGAGGACCGGATGAGCGAGGACGAACGCACCTACGGCGTCGTGCTCAACGACGAGGAGCAGTACTCGATCTGGCTGGTCGACCGCGAACTGCCGGCCGGCTGGCGGTACGAGGGCAAACGCGGGCCGAAGCAGGAGTGCCTCGACCACATCGACGAGGTGTGGACCGACATGCGCCCGAAGAGCCTGCGCGACCGGATGCGCGCGGACGCTCCGGCCTAGCCGGGGCCGTCCGTGCAGCTTGGCTGACCAGTCTCGACCTGACGCGAGTGCGGTCCGCCCGCCCGCCGATCGACCCGCAGGGGGAGCGATGACCACCGAACAGTCCCGCCGCGACGAGCTGCTGGAGCGGTACCTGGCCCAGCCCGCGGCCCGTCCGGCGCCGGCGGTCCGGGCCGATCGCAGCCGTCCGCTGCCGCTTTCCCCGGCGCAGCAGCGGGTCTGGGTGCTGGACCGGCTCCGGCCCGGCGGCACCGAGTACGTGGTGACGGCGGCGTGGCGGCTGCGCGGCCCGCTTGACATCGAGCGGTTGCGGGGGTGCTGGCAGACGATCGTGGAGCGCCACGAGATCCTGCGCACCACCTACGTCGAACGCGACGGCGTGCCGGAACAAGTCGTCGGCGAGGCCGGGGTTGATCTGACCGTTCAGGACGTCGCGGCGGAGGACGTCGAGGCGGTCACCCGGGAAGAAGCTGCGGTGCCCTTCGACCTGGCCCGGGACCGGCCGTTGCGGGTCCGGGTGCTGCGGCAGTCCGCGACCGAGCACGTCTTGCTGCTTGTGGTGCACCACATCGCGTACGACGGTTGGTCGACGTCGGTCGTCGCTCGGGAACTCGAGACGCTGTACGGCGGGGAGAGCTTGCCGGAGCTGCCGGTCCAGTACGCCGATTTCGCGTCGTGGCAACGGAAACACGCGGCCAGCGAACGGGTGACCGGACAGGTCGAGTTCTGGCGTCGCCGCCTCGCTGGGGTCGCACCGCTGGCCTTGCCGACGGACCGCCCGCGTCCGGCGGTGCACGATCCGCGCGGGGACATCCTGCGGTTCACCGTGGACGCCGAACTGGGAGCTGCGGTCGCAGCGCTCGGCCGGGCGCATCGGGCGACCACCTTCATGGTGCTGCTGGCGGCGTATCAGATTCTGCTGAGCCGGTATTCGGGACAGGCCGATGTCACGGTCGGCACTCCGGTCGCCGGGCGTACGCGGGCCGAGGCACAGGAGTTGATCGGGCTTTTCCTGAACACGCTGGTGCTGCGTGCCGAGGTTGACGGTTCGTTGTCGTTCCAGGAATTTCTCGACGGGGTCCGGCGGGACACCCTCGATGCGTATTCCCATCAGGACGCGCCGTTCGAGCGGCTGGCCGACGAACTGGCTCCGGACCGCGATCTGTCCCGCAATCCGCTCTTCCAAGCCATGCTCGTGCTGCAGAACACCGCGGACGCCGGGTTCGAGGCGGCCGGACTGCGCGGCGAGCAGGTGCATTCTCCTTGGCACAGTGCGAAATTCGACCTGACGCTGGAATTGACTGAACGCCCGGACGGCAGTGTGGACGGCGTGCTGGAATATCCGGTCGCGCTGTTCGACCGGTCGACGATCGCGCGGGTCGGCGGGCATTTCACTGAGCTGCTGCGCGGGATTGTCGCGAATCCCGGTGCGCGGCTGGCGGACCTGCCCTGGATGAGCGTCGCCGAGAACGCCGAATTGGCGCGGTGGAACGCGACTGACGTGCCGTTCGAGGGCGGGACATTGTTGTCGCTCGTCGCCGAAGGCGTGGCTTCCGGTGGAATCGCGGTGGTCGCCGACGGCGTTGAAGTGGCCTATGTGGAACTTGACGCGTTGTCGAATCAGGCGGCGCGGTGGCTTCGGGCCCGTGGGGTGGGGCTCGAGTCGGTGGTCGGGGTCCGGCTGGAGCGCGGCTTGGAGATGGTGGTCGCGCTGCTCGGGATTCTCAAGGCCGGGGCGGCGTATTTGCCGTTGGATCCGGATTACCCGGAGGATCGCCTCGCCTTCATGATCGAGGATTCCGGGGCCGGGGTGGTGATTGAGCCGGGCGACCTCACGGATCTGGATGAATCACGGCACCCGGTGGAGGTCGCGGTGCGGCCGGAGAACGCGGCGTATGTGATTTACACGTCGGGGTCGACTGGGCGGCCCAAGGGCGTGGTGGTGGAGCATCGCGGCATCGTGAACCGGTTGCGGTGGATGCAGGCCGAGTACGGCTTGACGCCGCGGGATCGAGTGTTGCAGAAGACGCCGTTCGGGTTCGACGTGTCGGTGTGGGAGTTTTTCTGGACGCTTTCCACCGGCGCGAAATTGGTGATGGCTCGGCCGGGCGGCCACCGCGACCCGGCCTATCTCGCCGAAGTCCTGGCCGACGGGATCACGACGGCGCATTTCGTGCCGTCGATGCTGCGGGCGTTCCTGTCCGGGCCGGTGCCGTCGCTGCGCCGGGTGCTGTGCAGTGGTGAAGCATTGCCGGACGAGCTTGCGGAGCGGTTTCACCGGGTGATCGGCTCGGAGCTGCATAACCTTTACGGGCCGACGGAGGCGTCGGTCGACGTCACGGCGACGCAGTGCCTGCCGGGCGAGACCGTCACGATCGGCCGCGCGATCGCGAATACCCGGGTGTTCGTGGTGGACGCCGAATTGCGCGAGGTTCCGGTGGGCGTGCCCGGCGAGCTGGTCATCGCGGGAGTCCAGCTGGCGCGCGGCTACCTGAACCGTCCGGCCCTGACCGCCGAGAAGTTCGTGCCCAACCCGTTCGCGCAGGCACCCGGCGAACGGCTGTACCGCACCGGGGACCTCGCCCGGCGGCTGCCGGACGGCCGGATCGAGTACCGGGGACGGCTCGACCACCAGGTCAAAATCCACGGCAACCGGATCGAACTCGGCGAGGTCGAGACGACCCTGCTGACTCACCCCGACCTGCGCGCGGCCGCGGTCGCGGTGCACGACGACCGGCTGGTCGGCTACTTCGTGGCCGAGTCTGGCCGTACTCCCGACCCGGCCGAATTGCGCACGCATCTGGCGCGCACGCTGCCGGAACCGATGCTGCCGTCGGTGTGGCTCGCGCTCGACGCGTTGCCCCTGACTGCCAGCGGCAAAATCGACCGCAACGCGTTGCCCGCCCCGGACGGTGAACGCGCGAGCGAGCGTTACGTCGCGCCGCGCACTCCCGCGGAAGCAGCGGTGGCCCGTGCGTTCGCGGCCGCCACCGGCGTCGACCGAGTCGGTGCGGAAGACAGCTTTTTCGCGCTGGGCGGCGATTCTCTGCGGGCCATCCGTGCGGTGGGGTTGCTGAACGCGGAGGGGATCGAGGCGAGCGTCGCGGACCTGTTCCGGCGTCAGCGAGTGGCCGATTTCGCGGCCGGGCTCGGTGGTCCGGCGGCAGCGTTCGCGGCGGTCGAGCCGTTCGCCCAGGTTGCTGCTGAGCAGCGCAAAACGTTGCCGGACGACGTGACCGACGCCTACCCGCTGTCGCTCGCGCAGGCGGGCATGGTGCACGAAATGCTCGCCGGGGCCGATCGCGGGCTCTACCTGAACCACCTCGGCTACCCGGTGCACGAGGAGTTCCGGCTGGAGGCGTTGCAGCAGGCAGCGGACCGGCTGGTCGCGCGGCACGAGATCCTGCGAACCTCCATCGACTTCGCCGCGGTTCCGCCGTTGCAGCGGGTGCACGAGACCGCCGTGCTGGAGGTCACCTGCGACGACCTGCGGGCGCTGTCCGCCGACGAGCAAGCCGCGCGGGTGCGGGAGTTCCCGGCGGAGGACCGAGCGCGTGGATTCGACCTGCTGCGGCCGTCGTTGCTGCGCCTGCACGTCCACTGGCTCGCCGACCGCGAGTGGCGGTTGTCGTTCAGCTACGTGCACGCGATTCTCGACGGCTGGAGCCAGAATTCCCTGGTCGCCGAGCTGATCGAGGATTACCGGACCGAGGCCGCGGAGCCGGTCGAGCCGCCGCCGGTCCGGTTCGCGGACACGGTCGCCCGGGAGCGGGAAGCGCTGGAGTCCACTGTGGACCGCGAGTTCTGGGCGGGCCGGGTGGACTCGGCCGAGCGGTTCGCCGTGCCGCCGGGCTGGGCGGGCGAGGACGACGGGGTCTACCGCACGGTGCGGGTGCCGTTCGATGACCTGACGGCCAGGCTGCGGGCGGTCGCATCGTCGGCCGGGGTTCCGCTGAAGAGTTTGCTGCTTGCCGCGCATCTCACCGTGCTGCGTACGGTCGCCGGGCACGACCGGCCGTTCCACACCGGCGTGGTGACCAACAGCAGGCTTGAGCGCGCGGGCGGCGACCAGGTTCGCGGCATGTTCCTGAACACCGTGCCGTTCGCGGTTCCGCCGGGCGCGCGGGACTGGCCGGTGCTGGCTCGCGCGGTCTTCGCGGAGGAGACCGCGATGTGGCCGCACCGGCATTTCCCGTTGCCCGCGATGCAGGCCGAGTGGGGCGGGAAGACTCCGCTCGTGGACGTTTTCTTCAACCACACCGACATGCACGTGCTGGCGGAAGCGCTGGTCGACCTCGCCGAGGTCGCCGACAGCACGCCCAACGAGTTCGGGCTGTCCGTCTCGACCGTGCCCGGTGCGTTCGTGCTGGAGGCGTTCACTTACCGGGTTTCCGTTGCGTCGCTGGAGTTTCTCGCCCGGTTGTACCGCCATGTGCTGGAGCGGATCGTCGCCGCGCCGGCCTCCGATCCGCGCCGATGCGGGATGCCTGCGGCGGACCGCGCGGCACTGCTGCGGAATCCGGCGCGGACCGAGCGAGCTGGCCGGATGCTGCCGGAGTTGTTCGCCGCCACCGCGGCGGAACACCCGGACGCGCCCGCCATGCGGTGCGGCGAGGTGACGCTCACGTACCGGGAATTGTCGGTGCGGGTCGCTAGGCTGGCCCGGTATCTGAGTGAACGGAAAGTGCGGCGCGGGGCGCTGGTCGGGGTGCTGCTCGACCGGGGTCCGGACCTGCTCGTCGCGTTGCTCGCCGTGCACCGGGCGGGCGCCGCGTACCTGCCGGTCGATCCGCGCTATCCGGCGAAGCGGGTCGGTTACGTGCTGGCCGATTCGGGAGTGGAGGTGGTGCTCAGCGAGGAGTCGCTGGCCGGGTTGCTGGAAGGGACCGGCTGTTCGGCCGTGCTGCTCGACCGCGACGCCGCGGCGATCGAGGCGTGCCCGGCGGACGTTCCCGCGCCGCGGCCGTACGGGGACGAACTCGCCTACGTCATTTACACGTCCGGCTCCACCGGACAGCCCAAGGGCGTCCAGATCAGCCACGCCGCGCTGGCGAATTTCCTGCTGTCCATGCGGGAACGGCCTGGTCTCGCGCCGGGTGCCGCGGTGCTCGCGTCGACCACGGTTTCGTTCGACATCTCCGCGCTGGAGCTGTACCTGCCGCTGCTGGCCGGCGGACAGGTGATCGTGGCGACCGCCGAGGAGTGCATTGATCCGCAGCGGCAGGCCGCGCTGATCGAGCGGACCGCGCCGTCGGTCGTCCAGGCGACGCCGTCGGGCTTGCGGCTGCTGGTCGATTCGGGCTGGACGCCGCCCGCGGAACTCACCGTCTTCGCCGGCGGCGAGAAACTGCCGGGCGACCTGGCCCGGCGGCTCACCGCGGGCGGGGCGCGGCTGTGGGATCTGTACGGCCCCACCGAAACGACGATCTGGTCCACCGTCGCCCAACTCGACGGGGATGCCGTCGTCGCCTGGGAACCGGTCGCCAACACCGACGTCTATCTGCTGGGCGACGACCTGGAACCAGTTCCGTCCGGGGTGGCCGGCGAGGTGTGGATCGGCGGGGACGGGCTCGCGCGCGGCTACGCCGGACGTCCCGGGCTGACCGCGGAACGGTTCGTGCCGGATCCGCACGGCCCCCGCCCCGGCGGACGGCTCTACCGCACCGGCGACCTGGCGCGGCGGCGGCCGGACGGGTCGGTGGAAATCCTCGGCCGGGCCGACGACCAGGTGAAGGTGCGCGGACACCGGGTCGAACCGGGCGAGGTCGAGGCCGTGCTGCGCGCGGACCCGCGGGTGCGGGACGCGGCGGTCCAGCCGACTCCCGCCGCGGACGGCGGCCTTGAACTGACCGCCTACGTCGTCGCGGCTGGCGAACTGTCCATTGCGGACGTCCGGAAAGGACTGTCCGGCAGCCTGCCGGATTACCTGGTGCCCAGCGGCTTCGTGCTGCTGCCGGAACTGCCGCGGACTCCGGCCGGAAAGCTCGACCGGGCCGCGCTGCCCGCGCCGGAACCGGTGGCGCGCGAGCGTTCGCACGTCGCGCCGCGCGGACCGGTGGAGAAACTGGTCGCGGGAGTGTGGGCGGAAGTGCTCGGCGCCGAACGGATCGGCGTGCTGGACGATTTCTTCGACCTCGGCGGACATTCCGTCGCCGCCACCCGGATCTCGGTACGGCTGCGCGCGGCACTGGAGGTCGACGTGCCGGTGCGGGCGTTGTTCGACCATCCGACCGTCGAGGCGTTGGCCGCCGCGATCGCCGGGTATCCGCGGCTCGCTGCGGAACCGGCTGCGCGGGCGATGATCCGGCCGCGGGCGGCGGTGCGGCCGGTGAGTGAGGACGTATGAGCGGGACGTTGCTGGATTTGGTGGCCGAGGGGGTCGCTGCCGGTGAGGTGGCGGTGGTCGCCGACGGCGTTCAAGTGTCCTATGCCGAACTTGATGCATTGTCGAATCAGGCAGCCCATTGGCTTCAGTCCCGTGGGGCAGGTCTGGAGTCGGTAGTGGGAGTCCGGCTGGAGCGCGGCGTCGAGATGGTCGTCGCGCTGCTGGGAATTCTCAAAGCAGGGGCAGCGTATCTGCCGCTCGATCCGGACTACCCCGACGACCGGCTCCGGTTCATGGTCGAGGACTCCGGCGCTGAGTTGGTGATCGCGCCAGGTGACCTCACCGGTCTTGACGAACCGCGCAGCCCGGTGGATGTCGTGGTGCGGCCGGAGAACGCGGCGTACGTGATCTACACGTCGGGATCGACCGGACGGCCCAAAGGCGTCGTGATCGAGCACCGCGGGATCGTGAACCGGCTGCGGTGGATGCAGGACGAATACGGCCTTACCCCGCAGGACCGGGTGCTGCAGAAGACCCCGTTCGGTTTCGACGTGTCGGTGTGGGAGTTCTTCTGGACGCTCTCCGCCGGCGCGACGCTCGTGATGGCTCGCCCGGGCGGGCACCGCGATCCGGAATACCTGGCGGACGTTCTCGTGGCGCAGGGGATCACGACGGTGCATTTCGTGCCGTCGATGCTCCGGGCGTTCCTGGCCGGTCCGGTGCCGACACTGCCGGTTCGGCGAGTCCTGTGCAGCGGCGAAGCATTACCGGACGAGCTGGCCGAACGATTCCACTGTGCCAGCAACGCTGAGCTGCATAATCTCTACGGGCCGACGGAAGCTTCGGTGGACGTCACGGCGACGCAGTGCGTGCCGGGCGAGACTGTCACCATCGGCTACCCGATCGCGAACACCCGCATCCACCTCCTCGATGGCGAACTGACCATCGCCGGGGTGCAGCTGGCGCGCGGCTACCTGAATCGTCCGGCGCTGACCGCCGAGAAGTTCGTGCCCAACCCGTTCGCGCTGACACCCGGCGAACGGCTGTACCGCACCGGCGATCGCGCGCGGCAGCGGGAGGACGGCGCGTTCGAGTACCTGGGCCGGTTCGACCATCAGGTCAAGATCCACGGCAACCGGATCGAACTCGGCGAGGTCGAAGCCGCGCTGCATGCGCATCCGGCGATCGCCGCGGCGGCCGCTGCGGTGCACGGCGATCGGCTTGTCGCCTACTGCGTTTACCGCGAGGGAGCCGCGCCCTCGACGTCCGAGTTGCGCGCGCATCTGGCCCGCACCCTGCCGGAGCCGATGCTTCCGGCGGTGTGGACCTCGCTGCCCGCGCTGCCGCTCACGCCGAGCGGCAAAATCGACCGCAACGCCCTGCCCGCGCCCGACGGCACCCGCCCCTCGCTGGCAGTCGGCTACGTCGAACCCCGGAACGCGTCCGAGGCGGCGATCGCCGGGATCTGGGCGGAAGCGCTCGGGGTCAGCCCGGTCGGGGTTCACGACCCGTTCCTCGAACTCGGCGGCCGTTCGCTGGCCGCCACCCGGATCTGCGCCCGGGTGTCCCGCAGCACCGGCCGACGGCTGTCGGTCGCGGATCTGTTCACCGCGCCGACCGTCGCGGAGCTGGCCGAACTGGTCGCTTCGGCGCCGCCGGCCGTCGAGGTCCACAGTGGACAGAAAGCGATTTCGGCGGCACAGCACCGGATGTGGTTTCTCGACCAGCTGTCCGGACCGTCCTCGACCTACACCATGTACGAGGCCTATCGATGCACCGGAGAGCTGGACGTCGAGGCTCTGCGCGGGGCGCTGGCCGAGGTGGTCCGACGGCACGAGACCTTGCGGACGACGTTCCGGAGCCGGCGCGGCGAACCCGAACTCGTCGTTTCCGCCGAAGCCGAGGTTCCGCTGACTGTGGCGGACGGTTCGGCGGAGGACATCGTCGACGCCGAGCTAGCCCGGCCGTTCGATCTGGCCCGCGGGCCGCTGCTGCGGTTGACGGTGATCCGCGGCGGGCCCGGCCGGTTCACGCTGCTGGCGGTGATCCACCACATCATCGCCGACGACACCTCGATGGAGATCTTCTGGCGCGACCTCGCCGAATGCTACGCCGGGCGAGGGGCCGCGCTGCCGGAGCTGACCGCGTTCTCCGCCGCGCCGGACGAATCCGGTCTCGGCTACTGGAAGTCGGCGCTGGCAGGGGCGCCTCCGGCGATCGAACTTCCGGACAGCCTCCCGAGACCGGCCCGTCAAGCGCAGCTGGAAGGCACCGTCGAATTCTCCGTGCCACAGCATGTCGTCGCCGCGCTCGACGCGGTCGCCGCCGAGGCGGGCGCGACCGGGTTCATGGCTCTGCTCGCCGCGTTCGTCCTCGACCTGCGGCGGGCCACCGGTCAGGACGATCTCGTCGTCGGCACCTTCGCCGGCAACCGGCCGTCGGTCGAGGCCGAGGACCTGATCGGGCTGTTCGTGAACACGCTGGCGCTGCGCGTGCGCGTTCCCGGCGATCCGGCGTACCCGGAGGTGCTCGGCGCGGTGCGGGAGGCGGTGCTCGGCGGCTTCCGGCATCAGGACGTCCCGTTCGACCAGGTGGTGACGGCGCTGCGGCCGCCGCGCGATCTGAGCCGGAATCCGGTAGCGCAGGTGGCGTTCCAGTCGCTCGGATCGCTCGCGGACCGGCTCCGGCTCGACGGCGTCCGGGCCGAGCCGTGGCGCGCCGGGCAGGGCGGGAATCCGTTCGACGTGCTGGTGACGGTTCGCGAGCATCCCGACGGGGTGGCCGGGACGCTGCATTACGACCGGGCGCTGTTCACCGAAGCCGTCGCGAAGACGATGGCCGACCGGTTCGTGCAGGTCGTGCGGACGGTCGCGGCGGATCCGGCCGTTCGCGGTTCGGAGCTGCCGGGATGAGCGGATCTCCTACACTGGACGGGTGGACGGCGAGGCGGCGTACCGGCCGCAGCTCGGCGAACGCGAGCTGCGGGTGCTGCGGCTTGTCGCCGAGGGGTACAGCAACAGCGAGATCGCGGCCGAACTCGGCTGGTCGGAGCACACGGTGAAGAACGCGCTGTACGACCTGATGGCGAGGCTCGGAGTCCGCAACCGGGCGCACGCGGCGGCTTATGCGGTGCGGAACGGCTTGATCTAGGAGCGATCTCGCCGCGGGGCTGGCTGCCGAGAAGAGCCTGAGTGCGGGGCGCGCGTGTGCCGTGAGGGGAACCTTCACGGACGCTGATTCCCATGCCAGGGACTTAAGCCGGGCGACCTCGGCCTGCCGACTGTCCACACGGAACGCCAACCCAGCCGAAATGCCCGATTGATGCCTTCATGACCGGTTCTGTGGGTCTGTGAGGGGCCCCTTGAGGGAATCAGATTCCCTCAAGGGGCCCCTCACGGACCGCACACCGCGCTCCCGCCCGACCGGCCCGTCCGCAGTCAGTCCGCTCGGCCTTCTCGGCCTGGGCCGAGCGCTCCCAACCCACCCGCAGCACCGCCTTAAATCCCAGGCATTGGAATCTAGGTCCGTGAAGGGGCCCCTCACGGACCGCAAAACCCGAGCCCTGGCCCCGGCCGCACCTGCGAGCTGGGGGGCAAACGCACCTCACAAGCACCCACGGATCGCGTTAAGTCCCTGGCATTGCTCTTGATTCCCTCAGGGACCCTCACGGCACGAAGCCATCCTCCGGGCCCGGAGAGCGGTCCGGCAGGAACCTAAATCAGTCCCTGCCGCAGCGCGAAAGCCACCGCGTGCGCGCGATTCCGCAACCGCAGCCGGTGCGTGATGTCGTGCACGATCGTCGTCACCGTGCGTGCCGAATAGGCCAGCGCGGACGCGATTTCCGCCGTTTCGTGACCGTCGGCGACCATGCGCAGGACGTCGCGTTCGCGCGCGTCCAGCGTCGGCGCGGCAGGCACCGGATTCTGCCGTGCCTCGAACAAATCGCTGAGCAAGTCCGGCGGCATAGTTCCATGCCCGGTCGCTGCCGCGCGGACGGCGGAGACCAGCGTCTGTTCGCAGGCCTGTTCTCGCCGCAACACCCCGCACGCACCGGCCTCGATCGCGCGTGCCGCGCGGGCCGCGTCGACTTTGCCGGTCACCAGCAGCACGGCGGCGTTGCGCTGCTTCGCGGTCCGGATCGCCTCGACGGCCGCGTCGTCGACCTCGTCGACCGCGAGCACGGCGACCCCGCCGTCGTCCCCGGTGAACTCCGCGCAGCCGTAGAGCGCGCTTTCCAGTCCGGCCCGCAGGAACGGGTCGGCGGCGAGCACCCGCACCGGCACGGTCTGTTCGAGGGTGGTCATTTTCCCTTCTCCTCTCGGATCGCCGCCACCGCGGCGGGTTCCGGTTCGGGTTCTTCGAGCAGGTCCGGCAGCTCTTCCGCGCGGCGCAGCGAAGGCCGCGCGGCCAGCGCGCCCAGTACGACCAGCAGCAGCCCGGCGAGCAGGAACATCAGGGCCATGCCGCGGCCGGGGCCGGTGCCGATGACCTGGCCGACCGAACCGGCCAGCGCTCCGTCCGGGCGCATGAGCGGTTCGAACACGCCGTCGGCGAGCGGGCCGGCGACGAGGTAGGCGACCGGGCTCGCGGCCTGCGACACCGCCCGCGAGGTCGCCATGACCTTGCCGAGGTTGGCCGGGTCGACCTTGCTCTGCAGCACGGTCTGCGCGGTGCCGGTGATCACCGGCAGGGTGAACAGGAAGAACGGCCCGATCGCGATCACCAGCGCCAGCGACGGCGCCAGCGCGTGCACGGCCAGCGCGATCCCGCCGAACGCCATGAACGCCGCGATCCCGCGCATCCGCTTCTTCGGCCCGCCCCACACGCCCATCACGAGGCTTCCGGCGAACAGCCCGCACCCGCCCGCGAACACCTGGAAGCCGAGTCCGGAGGGGCTGGCGAAGGACAGCACCAGCGGACGCACGAGCGTCCCGGCGATGCCGAAGCAGAAGTAGAACCCGGCCAGCACGCCGAGCAGCCCGGTCAGCCCGGGACGCCGCCGCAGTTCCGCCCAGCCCGCGGGCACCTGCCGCCAGATCGACGGCGCGCCCGGTTCCGGCGCGGCGGTGCGCACCGCCGCGTGGGGCAGCGGCACGAGCGCCACGACCAGCAGCGACGCGGCGAACGTCACGACGTCGATCAGCACGACCCCGCGGAGACCGGTCAGCGCCAGCAGCGTCCCGGCGACGACCGGGGCGGCGATCTGCGCGCTGAACACCACCTGCGACAGCCCGTTCGCCCGGCTGAGGTGCTGTTTCGGCACCAGCAGCGGGATCATCGCGCTGAAGGTGACCTGCTGCAGGGTCCCGCACATCGCGGTCAGCGCGGTCACGACGTAGACGTGCCAGGTCTGCAGCTGGTCCGCGTCGATCAGCAGCGCCAGCGCCCCGACCGAAGCGAGCGCGACGCAGTCCGCGGCGACGAGGATCCGGCGGCGGTGCAGCCGGTCGGCCAGCGCGCCCGCGAACGGCGCGATCAGCAGCGCCGGGATCGCGCCGGACAGCATGATCAGCGCGAACTGGGTGGCCGAGCCGGACCGCTCGTAGGTCCAGACGCCGAGCACGAACCCGGTCAGCGCGGAACCGACGATCGAGACCAGCTGTGCCGACCAGAGGAGGACGAACCCCCGCGTGCCCATCGTGGTCAACGGTGCTCCTTTCGGATGGCTGCCCGGCTGGGGCTGGGTGCGCGGGTGCGGTCGGACGGACGGTCCGTGAAGGGAACCCTGAGGGAATCAGAGTCCGTGAAGGTTCCCCTCACGGACGGTCTCTCCGGGGCGGGCAGGTGTCCAATCTGGACGTAGTGCGCCAGATACCGTTGCAGCAGCGCGCGATCCGCGGGCGGGCACACCAGCCCGCCGGCCGCGACCACCACTTCGGTGTGCGAGCAGTCGAAAACCGTCTGCCGGGGCGGCGAGGTCCGTTCGATCATCGCGGTGATCGCGCTCAGCGCCGGGTCCGCCGTTTCCGCGGCGGCCGCGGTCAGCGCGGCGTGCCAGTCGTCGAACGGGATCGCCTCGATCGGATAGCCGAACTCGCGCAGTCCGGCGACGACCTCGCCGAACCGGATCGTCCGCTGGTTGTGGAAGTGGAAATCGCAGCCGTAGCCGGTGCGCCGCCGCGAGAGGTGGCCGATGGCGGCGGCCACGTGGTCGACCGGGGCCATGTCCTCCTCGATGTCGAAGTCCTCGGCCGGCGCGGAGCCGAGCAGCGCCAGGCAGCGCAGCAGGTTGGCGAACCGGTCGCCGAGCGGGCCGATGCCGGTCCGGCTGTGGCCGGTCACCCGGGCCGGCCGGTGCACGGTCACCGGCAGGCCGCGTTCGCGCGCGGCCCGCGCCAGCCGGTCGGCGGCCCATTTGCTCAGTTCGTACCCGCGCTCCAGCCCTGCCGGGTCGTCGGGCGGGACGTCCTCGGTGATCACCGCGTCCCGTTCCAGCGGGTAGACGCCCAGCGACGACACCAGGTGCACGGGCGTTCCGCCGCCCCGGCAGGCCAGCCGCAGCAGTTCGGCGGTGCCGAGGACGTTGCCCGGCCGGAGCTGGGCGTACGGGCGCAGGAAGTTCGCTTCGCCGCCGCAGTGGAAGATGACATCGAGGTCCGCCGCGACCGCGGCAAGCTCAGCTGAGGACAGGCCCAGCCGCGGAGCGCCGAGATCGCCGGGGACGGCGACGATCCGGGACCGGAAGCCCTCGTCCCACAAAAGGTGGTCTCGCAGGACCTGTTCGATCCGCGCGGCGCCCTCGGCGGCGTCGGCTGCCCGGACCAGGCAGCGCACCACGACGTCGCTGTGCCGCAGCAGATCGGCGAGCAGGTGCGGGCCCAGGAAGCCGGACGCGCCGGTGAGCAGGGCGATCCGGGGCGCCATCGCGCGCTGGATCGCGGCCTCGGCCTGCGCGGGGGTGCAGCGCGGGTCGACGTCGGCGGGCAGCACGCTGTCGGCCAGCACCTCGGCGAGGTGGTCGTCTTCGCGATAGCCGGGGGTGCGGACGGCCTCGGCGAAGGCAGCGAGGGTGCTGGCTTCGAAGAGGGTTCGCACAGGGACCTCGACGTCGAGTTCCGCGCGCACCTTCGCCATCAACGTCCCGGCCAGCAAGGAATGCCCGCCGCGCAAGAAGAAGTCGTCGTCGCGGCCGATGCGGTCCACGTCCAGCACTGCGGCCCAGATGGCGGCCAGTCGTTGTTCCAGTTCGCCTTCGGGCTCGGCGAACGCGGTTGACGCGGTGTCGGCCGGCTCGGGGAGCGCGTGGTGGTCGACCTTGCCGTGTGCGTTCAGCGGCAGAGCCGGGAGCACCGCGAAAGCGTCCGGGACCAGGTATCCGGGCAGGGCGGCGCGGAGCGCGGAGCGGACGGACAGCGGATCGACGTCTCCGACCAGGTAGGCGACCAAGCGGTTGTCGCGAGCGGTGACCAGGACGTCCTGGACGCCGGGGTGACGACGGCAGGCCGCTTCGACCTCCGCCGGTTCGATGCGGTGGCCGCGGACTTTCAGCTGCCGGTCGACGCGGCCGAGGAATTCGAGCCGTCCCTGGCCGTCGAGGCGGGCGAGGTCGCCGGTGCGGTACATCCGCGCGCCGGGCACCGGAGAGAACGGGTCCGGGACGAACTTCTCCGCGGTGGCCCCGGGCCGGTTTCGGTAGCCGCGCGCGGGAGCGTCGCCGCCTAGGCAGAGTTCGCCGGGGACGCCGGGCAGCGCCGGACGCAGCAGGTGGTCGACGACGTAGGCGCGGACGTGGGGGAGCGGGGAGCCGATCGGCAGCTGCACCCGGCCGTCGAGTTCGGCGGCGTCGAGGGTGCGGTAGCTGGTCGCACAGACGGTCGCCTCGGTGGGGCCGTAGTGGTTGTGCAGTTCGACGCGGCCGTCGGTGAGCGCTGCCCACGTCTGCACGGTGGTGGCCGGGACGGCTTCGCCGCCGACCATCATCGTCCGCAATGGACAGTCGAAGGGCACCTTTTCCGTTGCCAGCTCAGCGACCCATTTCTGCCAGAGCGCGGAAGCGGTGTCGACCATGGTGATTTCCCGGTCGCGGCACAGCTGAACGAGGCCAGGGCCGGTGAGCGACGCTGGGTCTCGCCAGGGCAGCAGGGCCGCGCCGGAGACCAGCGCGGGGAAGATGTCGCCCGCAGCGGCGTCGAAGGTCAGCGGCGGGATCATCAGTACCCGCTCGCCGGGGCCGAAGCCGTGCAGCTGACGGAAGGATCCGGCCAGTTCGGCGAGCGCCCCGTGGCGTACCGCGACTGGTTTCGCGGCTCCGGTCGAGCCGGACGTGTAGATGACGTACGCCAGGTCATCCGGTCCCAGGTCGATCTCCGGCGGCGAGCCTGCCTCGGGGAGATTGTCGGTGTGCAGCACGGGGCCGTCGAACGCGAAGGTGTGCTCGCGGGCGGTGATCAGGGCAGCGGGGGACGCGTCGGAGAGGAGTTCGGCCAGCCGAGCGGGTGGGTGCCCGGGGTCGAGCGGAAGGTACGCGGCACCTGCGAGCAGCACTCCGAGCAGGCCGGTGATCGCGTCCCGGCTCGCGGGCAGGCCCAGCGCGACCACGTCTCCTCGCCGGACGCCGGAGGCGTGCAAGGCTCCGGCGATCTGTCGCGCACGGGAGACGAGTTCGGCGTAGGTGAGGCGGCCGTCGTCCTCTACCGCGACGGCGTCCGGAGTCCGCGCTGCCTGGCGGGTGATGAGCGTGGTGACCAAGGTTCCGTCGGTGACCGAGGGCGGATCCGCGTGACCGCCGTTGCGCAGCCGGAGCCGGTCCGCGGCAGGCATGGCGTCCACTGTGGACACCGGTGCGCCCGGGGCGGCGAGCAGGGCGCGCAGCAGGTGTTCGTACTGGTCGGCGAACCGGGCGACGGTGGCGGCGTCGAACAGGTCGGTCGCGTAGTCGAGCCGTCCCTCGATGCCGCCGGGAGTGGTGGCCAGCGCGAGCGTCAGGTCGAAGCGGGCGGTGGTCACCGGGAGGTCGAGCCAGTCCGCGCGGATTCCGGGCAGTTCGAGCCCCGCTCCGGCGGAGTTGAGCACGAACATCACCTGGAAAACCGGGTTGTGGCTGAGGTCGCGGGCCGGCCGCAGGTCCTGCGCGACCCGTTCCCACGGATAGTTCTGGTGCTCCAGCGCGCCGAGGCAGGCGTCCTGCACCTGCGCGAGCACTTCGGCGACGGTGGGGTCTCCGGCCAGCCGGGTCCGGACGGCGACAGTGTTGGCGAACATCCCGACGCACTGTTCGATCCCGGGCACGGTCTCGTCGCGCATCGGCATGCCGACCACCACGTCGTCCTGACCGGCGTGCCGGGAAAGCAGCAGCACGTAAGCGGTCAGCAGCACGGTGTTCGCGGTGACGCCGTGCCGGTGGCAGAACGCGGCGAGGTCGGCTGCCTGCGCCGCGGAAAGCTGAAAGGAATAACCGTTGCCGCGGAAGGATTCGGCGGGCGGACGCGGGCGGTCGGTCGGCAGTTCCAGCAGGGCCGGAGCGTCGTGAAGCTGCTCGCGCCAGTACCGCTCGCCCGCGTCCAGCGGTTTGGCCGCCTGCCAGACCGCGTAATCGCCGTAGCGCACGGGCGGTTCGGGCAGCGCCGGCGCGTTCGCCGGATAGAGCGCGGACAGTTCGCGCAGCAGGATTCCGACGGACGCGGCGTCGGCGACGATGTGGTGCAGCGTCAGCACGAAAAGGTGCACGTCGTCGGCGAGGGCGACCAGCAGCCCGCGCACTAGCGGCGGCCTGGCCAGGTCGAACGGCCGGGCTCGTTCGGCCGCGAGGACCGAGTCCGCGGAACCGTCCGCCGCCCCGCGAAGGTCTACATAGGACAGTTCGGGGGCGGTGCCGGGAAGGGCCGGAACCTGTACCGGTTCGCCGTCGGATTCGGCGAAACCCGCCCGCAGCGCCTCGTGCCGGTCGACGACGGTGGCCAGTGCCCGGCGCAGCGCCTCGACATCGAGCGCGCCGGAAAGCCGCCAGGACTGGGAGATCGTGTACACGCCGTCGCGCGCGCCGAGCCGGTCCAGGAACCACAACTGCCGTTGCGCGGGCAGCAGCGGGACCGGGGCGTCGCCGGTCCGGCGGGGGATCGAGCCGGACGCGGCGCCGAGCCCGTCGCGCGCGGCCAGCAGCCGGAACAGCTGCTCTCGCTCGTGCTGTGTCATCGGTGCGCTCCTGGAGGGGAATCGGCTTGGAGCAGGGCGAGAACCTCGTCGTCGGGCAGCGCGGCGATCCGTTCCCGCAGCAGCGCGATCTCGTCGGTGGCCCCGGGTGCGGACTCGGCGGTCCGCAGCGCCGCGGCGAAGGCGGCGATCGTGCGCGCGGCGAACAGCGTGCGCAGGCCGACACTGGACTGGAAGTGCTCGCGCACCTTCGCCAGCAGCCGCGCGGCGAGCAGCGAATGCCCGCCGAGGTGGAAGAAATCGTCGTGCACGCCGATCTCCCCGACGCCCAGCACCTCCCGCCACAGCCCGGCCAGCTCCCGTTCGACGGCGTCGCGCGGGGCGACCCGCTCCGTTTCGCGGGACTCCCAGACGGGCTCGGGCAGCGCGCTCCGGTCCGTCTTGCCGTTCTTGGTCAGCGGCAACGCGGGCAGGAACACCGCGGTCTGCGGGACCAGGTACGCGGGCAGCTGTCCGGAGAGCCGTTCCCGCAGCGGTGCCCATTCGGCGTCTTCGGACACGACGTAGGCGACCAGGCGCACGTCGTCCGGGCCGGCCGAACGGGCCAGCACGACGGCGTCCGAGACCTGCGGATCGGCGCGCAGCCGGGCCTCGATCTCGCCGAGTTCGATGCGCAGGCCGCGGATCTTCACCTGGTGGTCGGTCCGGCCGAGGAACTCCAGCGTCCCGTCGGCTCGTCGCCGCGCGAGGTCGCCGGTGGCGTAGAGACGGCTTCCGTCACCGGCGAACGGATCCGGCACGAACCGTTCGGCGGTCAGGCCGGGACGGCTGCGGTAACCCCGGCTGATCCCCGCGCCGCCGACGTGGATTTCGCCCGCGACACCGGGCGGTACCGGGTTCAGCCCGGCGTCGAGCACGTGCAGCCGGGTGTTCGGCAGCGCTGGTCCCAGTGGCACCACCGGACCGCCCGGACCCACTGTGTTGACGCTGCCAGCCGAGACGATCATGGTGACTTCCGTGGGGCCGTAAAGGTTCCACACCCGGCCGTCGGACAGCGCGTCGACAAGTTCACGGTCGAGCGCTTCGCCGCCGCACAGCCGTTCCCGCACGTTCGCGGGCACTCCGCCGGACGCGAGCAGCATCCGCCAGCGCGTCGGTGTGGCCTGCAGGATCGTCGCGCCGCAAGCGGCCAGCCGCCGCGACAGCGCGACTGGCTCGGCGGAGTCTTCGGTGCTGATCACCGCGACGGTGCCGCCGCGGATCAGCGGGATCAGCAGCTCCCGCACCGACATGTCGAACGCCAGCGTGGTGACGGATGCCCAGATGTCGTTCTCGGTCACGCCGAGCCGGTCGGCGAAGCCGGTGAGCAGGTTGACCACGCCGCGGTGCGGGACCGCGACGCCCTTGGGCCGGCCGGTCGAGCCGGAGGTGTAGATGAGGTACGCCAGATCGGCCGGGTCGTGCTCGACTTCCGGCGCGGTGTCCGGTTCGGCGTAGTCCAGGTCGACGTCCAGCACCGATTCGAAGCGGGGCAGCCGACCGGCGTTTTCGCGGTCGACGACAGCGATCCGGATGTCGGCCTCTTCGACGACGTAGGCGTGCCGTTCCAGCGGCCACTCCGGATCGAGCGGAACGTACGCGCCGCCGGCCTTCCAGACCGCCAGCAGCGCCACCACCATCTCGGCGGAGCGGCGGACGCACAGCCCGACCGGGACGTCCGGGCCGACGCCGCGGCGGCGCAGGGCGTGCGCGAGCCGGTTCGCCCGGACGTCGAGTTCGCGGTAGGTCAGCGAACCGGCGATCGCGGTCGCGGAACCGCGCTCGCGGACGTGCGGCGCGATCAGGTCGAGCGCGGTGGCTGCGGCGGGCAGGGACGTCTCGCTGTCAACCGCGATCGCCGCACGGCGCTGCGCGGCGTCCAGCAGGGAAACCGCACCGACGTGCTGGGCGGGGTCTGCTGTGACGGCAGTCAGGAACGTGCACAGGTGCTCGGCGAAGCGGACGATCGTGGTCTCGTCGAACAGGTCGGTGCGGTATTCGAGGTATCCGTGCAGGCAGTCGCCTTCGTCGCGGACGCCGAGCATCAGGTCCAGCTTCGTGGTGCCGGTGTGCGGACCGGCGAAGTCCGTGACCGTCAGCCCGGCCAGCTGCGGCAGCGCGCCGTCGCCGTGCCCGTTGAAGCCGACCTGGTAGATCGGCGAATGCCCGAGGCTGCGTTCCGGGCGGACCGCCTCGACCACGCGCTCGAACGGGATTTCGGCCCCGCCGAGGGCGTCGACCAGTGCGTCGCAGACGTCGAGGAGCAGGTCTTCGAAGGCGGGGTCGTCGGCGGTCGAGATCCGGACCGGGACGGTGTTGACGAAGAAACCGATCAGGTGCTCGGCGTCGACCTGCGAGCGTTGCCCGACGACGGTGCCGACGACGACGTCGTCCTGACCGCTGTACCGGGCGAGCAGGGCGTGGTAGGCGGCCAGCACGGTCATGAAAACCGTTGCGCCGGAAGCGTCCGCGAGCGCGCGGACCGCTTCGGTGAGCGCGGGCGGGAACCGGAACTCGTGGATGCCGCCTTCGTAGGTCGCGGCCGCGGGCCGGGGACGGTCGGTCGGCAGGGTGATCAGCTCCGGCGCGCCGCGCAGCCGGTCCGCCCATTCCCGCAGCAGCTCGACGCCTTCCGGGCCGTCGAGGTATTCCCGTTGCCACCGCACGAAATCCGCGTACTGCATCGGGAGCGGCGGCAGGTCCGCTCCGGTGCCGGACAGTTCGGCGCGGTAGCTCTCGGCCAGTTCGTCCAGCAGCAGCGAGACCGACCAGCCGTCGGCGATCGCGTGGTGCAGCGTGACGACCAGAACGTGCTGGTCCTCGGCCTGGCGCAGGAGCAGGACCCGGGCGAGCGGCCCGGCCGTCAGGTCGAACGGGGTGCGGATCTCCGCCGAAGCCGCCGCTCGCGCGGCCGCGTCGTCCCCGGTCTCGCGGACGGCGAAAGCGAAGCCGTTCTCGGTGACGACCTGCTCCGGAACACCGGCACTCTCACGGAAAACGGTGCGCAGCGCGGCGTGCCGGGCGGAAATCGTCGCGAAAGCCCGGCGCAGCGCCTCGGCGTCGAGCGGTCCGGAAAGCCGCAGCACGGTCGGCACGTGGTAGACCGGCGAACCGGGGTCGAGCCGGTCGAGGAACCACAGCCGCTCCTGGCCGGGCGAACACGGGAAGACGTTCACGGCGCCCCGATTCCGGCCTGGTCGGCCCCGGTCTCGTCCAGTTCGCGGGCGAGCCGGTCGTGCTCCACCAGCTCGCGCAGCTGGGCGGGCACCTGGTCGCCGAACAGCCGCAGGTACGCCCGCGCCTGGTCCGGATCGGCGCGCAGGAACGGGTAGTCGGTCGGCACCATGTGCCGCACCACCAGCATCGGAACCGGGCTGCGCAGCGGCCGGAAGGCGGGATTCCACAGCCCGCCCTTGTCCGGCGGGCCGTTGTGGAACTCGCCGATCATCAGGCCTTCGGCGACGTACTCCGATTTCAGCGCGTGCTGCACGGTGTCGACCACACCGGAGCGGTCGTCCGGCGGCGCGTCCGGGAACAGCAGCAGGATCGTGGTCAGCTGGGCTCCGGGATGCCCGCGCGGCGCGAGCTCCAGGAACCAGTCCCGGTAGCAGTGCAGGGTTTCGGTCAGCCGAGGGCCGGCGGCCGGGACGCCCGGTTCGACGGCGAGGTAGAACCGGCCGCGCTCCAGCGAAGGCTGCGCGAACGGGCAGACGTTGCCGCCGCGGCCGAGGTCGGGATGCGGGCCGGACAGGTAGCCGCGGCCCCAGTCGAAGATCGCCCGCAGGTGGATCTCGTACCGCAGCAGGCGTTCGGGCAGGGCGAGCGGGTCGAGGTCGTGCCGCTCCACCAGGACGCGGCCGGGATCGGTCGGATGGATGAGCATCAGCTTCGGTCTCCAGGCGAGTGCGGTCCCGCGTGCCGCCGGGCGAGCGCGCCGCCGGTCAGGGCGGCGCCCGGGGGCCGCGGGGGCCGGCGCGCGGCGGGTGGGGGGGGGGGGGGGGGGGGGGGCGCCGCCGGCCCAGGCCAGCGCGGCGTGCTGGCGCCGGGCGCGGCGCAAGGCGTCGGCGTACGGGATCGTGGTGTGCGAAACCATGGTGTAGAGCGGCATCCAGCGCTTCGGGAAGGCCCGGCTGAGCACCAGGTCCGCCTTCTTGCGGGCCAGGAACAGCGGCGAGGCCACCCGGGAGCGCAGCTCGTCGAAGTTCTCCTCGGAAAGGTCCGCGAGCACGTCCGTGTGCGGCTTGCGGCGCTGTTCGAACGTGCGGAGCGCTTCGGTCCAGTCGTCGTCGGCGAGGCAGTCGCGCAGCACCGCGCAGTCCTCCAGCGCCGAGTTCATGCCCTGGCCGTAGAAGGGGTACACGGCGTGCGCGGCGTCGCCGATCAGCACCACGCGGCCTTCGTGTTGCCACGGTGAACTCCGGATGGTCACCAGATGGCCGGTCGGATGCGAGAGGAACTGCTCGACGATGTCGGGCACCAGCCGGCGCACGTCCGGGAACCGGGTGTCGAACAGCGCCCGCACCGATTCTTCGGTGGTGATGGTGGCGAAGCTCCGCGCGCCCGAGAGCGGCAGGAACACGGTCGCGGTGAGCGAACCGTTGACGTTGGGGTGAGCGACGATCAGGCCGTCGTCGCCCGGCCAGACGTGCAGCGCGTCCGGGCTGCTGCGCACCTCGCCGGACGGGCCGGCGGCGATCGCGAACTCCTTGTACCCCCAGGGCAGGACCCGCTGCCGGAAGTCCGCGGGCAGGCCCCGGAGCAGCCGGGTGCGCACGGCCGAGAACGCGCCGTCCGCGCCGACGACGAGGTCTGCGGAAGCGTGGTATGGACCACTTGAGCTGTCGAAAGCGCAGACCGGCTCGACGTCCGCCGAGCCGCGGTCGAGGTCGGTGAGCGTCACGCCGAAACGGGCGCTGACGTTCGGGTACTCGAGTGCCTTGGCGAGCAGGATCCGGTTGAGGTCGTCGCGCAGCACCGAGCGCAGGATCTGGTCCTCGTGGCAGCCGTAGGGCTGGAAATCCAGCTCGCCGTCGCGCTGGTGGATGACCCGTCCGCGCATCGGAGCCGCCGCGGCCAGCACCGGGGCGAGCAGGCCGACCTGGTCCAGCGCGCGGATTCCGCGCTGGGAAAGGCCGAGGTTGATCGACCGGCCGCCGCCCGCGCCCGCCGCGCGCGGGTCCGGCCTGCGTTCGTGGATCTCCACCCGGTGCCCGAGCTGGGCGAAGTGGATCGCGGCGAGCGAACCGGCCAGCCCGGCCCCGGCCACCAGAACCCGTTTGCCGCTCATTCCGGCCGCCGCCGCGCCGCGTGAGGGCAATTGTGCCGTCGCCGTTCGGCGCGCTTTTCCGTTGAGCGGTTATGGGCGGCCGGACGCACAATTCCGCCGATCGGAGCAGTATTGCACGCACTGCTGTGCGCACGCTCACCATTGGTGATCCAGAAGGTCGCCGGAGTAATCGCGGGCAAAGCGTGTCCGTTCGGCTGCGGAAAGTGTCCGGACCATTTCGGTAACGTTCCGGCGGGGTGTTCCGATCGAACGCCCGCCCTCCGTCCTGGTCGCGATAAACGCCCAGGTCCGCTGCTGCTCACCGATCCTCCTGCGAGATTCGTGGCCGACCGCGCGGGCGGCCGAGGTTCTCCCTGTTGGCCGATAGCCCGGGCCGGGGTGCGGGCACTAACCTGTTCCCGCCTGCCCGGCTGATTTTTCCGGGGTTCGTCCCGAGCCTTAAATAAACCGGAAGATATCGGGTGGCAGCATCCGTAGAATTACCGCAATTCGCTGGTCGGGCGAAGGGGGAGAGTGCGTGGTCGAGAAGGAGTTTGTCGGCAGGTCGGCGGAACTGGCCGCGTGCCTGGACCGCTCGGCCTCGGTGACCGTGGTGGAAGGACGGCCGGGGATCGGGAAAACCCGCCTGCTGGCCGAAGTCGCCCGGCAGGCGCCGGATCCGGTGTGCGCCGTTCCCGCGGCCGGGCCCGGGGGCTCGCCGGAGTTCGCCCGCCGCCTGGCGCGGGCGCTCGGATCGGAATCGCTGGTGGTCGTCGACGACGCGCACTGGGCCGACGAAGCGTCCTTGCGGCTGTTGATGTCGCTGGTCGCGCGACCGGAGCGCGACCGGCGGCTCGTGCTGTCGGTCCGAGACGGGCGGCAGCAGCCCGCGCTGGGCCGCCTGTTGCACGCCGAGCGGGTCCCCGCGCGTTACGTGACCTTGCCCGCGTTCACCGACGACGAGGTCGCCCGGCTGCTGCCGGGGCACGACGACGTCGAGCGGGCGCGGATCGCCGCCGCGGCCGAACGCGTTCCGCTGTATCTGTTGCTGCTGGCCGATTTGCCGCCGCACGAGTGGCCGGGCCACGACGACGGCCCGGTCGCCGGGGACCGGCCGATGCTGCCGGCCGAACGCGTGCTGTTCGCCGAGGTGTCGGCGCTGCCGGAAGCCGATCGGCTGGTCGTCCAGGCCGCGGCGTGCGGCGGCGCGACCCTCGACGCGGACCTGGTCCAGGCGATGACCGTGCTGCCCCGGGCGGAGGTCGGGCAGGCGATCGAACGGTTGCTGTGCCGCGGCGTGCTGACGGGCGGGGCCGAGGGGGTGCGGTTCCGGCATCCGCTGGTCCGCGCCGCTTCCGCCCGGTTGGCCGGACGCGGCTGGGCGGCGGGCGCGCATTACCGGGCGGCGGCCTACCTGCGGGAAATCGACGCGCCGCTCACCTGGCGGGCCTATCACCTCGAGAAGTCCCTGTACCGCCACGATCTGGTCGCGGTCGGCGAGCTGGCGTCGGCGGGGGAGGAGGTGCTCGGCACCGATCCCGCGGCGTGCGCGCGCTGGCTCGGCGCGGCGGTGGCGAACCTGCCGGAACGAATGCGCGGCGGGCACGAGCACGGCCGGCTGTCGGTGCTGCGGGCCGAGGCTTTGCTGGCGTCCGGGCAGCCGGCCGCGGCCCGCGCGCTGCTGGCGGCGCTGCCGGAATCGGCCCGGGTGCTGGCACTGCTTTCCCGGTGCGAGCACGCGCTCGGCCGGACCCGGCGCGCGCGGTCGATCGCCGAAGCCGCGATCGCCGCTTCGGGCAAGGCGGACGCGCGGGCGCAGCTCGAACTGGCACACCTGGAATTGCTGGACGGCGACATTGCCGGGGCACAGCAACGGCTTCGCCGGATCGCGGCCGATCCGAGCGCCGGTCCCGCGGTGCAGTCCGCGATCGCCTCGCTCACCGCGATCGGGCTGGCCTGCGCCGGGCGGACGGCCGAGGCCCGGAAGGCTCAGCAGGCCGCGGCCGACGGATTCGACCTGCTCGACGACAGCGAACTGCGCTCGGTGCTTTACACCGTGCCCGCGTTGTGCTGGGCCTCCTGCTTCCTCGACGAGGACCGGCGTGCGCTCGCCCTGCTGGACCGGGCGCTGCACCTGAGCGCGGCCGGGCTGCGGCAGGAGCTGCCGTTCCTGTATTCGGTGCGCGCCTTTGTGCTGTGGAAACTGGGAAGGCTCGCGGAAGCGGCGGAGGCCGCCGCCGAAGCGGAAACCGCCGCGACCCGCTTCGGCCACCACGACGTCGTGCCGATGGCCGCCGCGATCCAGTTGCGGGTCCTGCTCGCGACCGACGACCGGACGGCGGCCGAACAGCAGTGGCGCACGGTGGAGAAAATGCCGCGCCCGACCGTCGAGTGGTGGCGGCGGACGGTGGAGCACATCCTCGCCGAGGCCGGTTTCGAACTCGGGATGTTCCCCGGCGCCGTCGAGCAGCCCGCGGAGCAGACAGCGAATCCGTTGCTGGTAGCCAGATTGGCGCGGGACTGCCGGGTCGCCCTCGCCGAGGGAACGGCCGCGGACGCCCGCCGCTGCGCGTCTGACGCGATGGAACGGGCCGCGGCGACCGGGTTGACCAGCGACCTCGGCCTCGCGCAGCTGGCTCGCGCCACGGTGTCGGCCGCCGAAAACGACCTCGCCGCCGCGCTGACGGACGCGTCCGCCGCGGCCGTCGCGTTCGGCCGGGCTGCTATGGTGCTGCAC
Organism: Amycolatopsis sp. NPDC054798; assembly: GCF_053611505.1. Lineage (NCBI taxonomy): Bacteria > Bacillati > Actinomycetota > Actinomycetes > Pseudonocardiales > Pseudonocardiaceae > Amycolatopsis > Amycolatopsis sp. NPDC054798. Next base: position 28,026 of record NZ_JBSHAM010000088.1, read on the forward strand.
CGCGGCCGCGCGATTCTGCTGGTCGCGGAAGTGCTGGGCAGACAAGGGAACTTCGACGCCGCGACCCAGCGGATCGGCGAGGCGCGGCAGGTGTTCCAAAGCGCGGGAGCCGGTGCGTTGCTGCGCGAGACCACGAAGGTGCAGCGGCGGCTGGCCGGGCAGCGCAAGCTTCCGCCGCCGGCGAGCGCACGGGCTCTTTCGCGCCGGGAACGCCAAGTGGCCGAAATGGTGGTGCGCGGGCTGACGACGAAGGAGATCGCGGCGGAGCTGTTCCTCAGCCCGCGGACGGTGGACGCGCACGTGGCCCGGGTGCTGACCAAACTCGACCTGACCACCCGGGCCGGGATCGCCCGCCGGCTGATCGGCTGACGGCGCGGGCCTTTCGAAGAAGTTTTCCGATTATTTCCCCGCTTTCCCGCGCAGTGCGGAAAGACAGCGCCCCGGGACAGCGGTGTCCCGGGGCATGGAACAAGCTGCCTGGCCCGGAGTCGCGCCGATGTACGGTCAGCCCGGATCATCACGGAAAGGTCACACAGAAGGGCTGTTTTCGTGGCTGCGACGGATCAGGACGACTCATGAACTGCGCGCCGAAATACGCGATTCTGGACCTGGACGGGACTTTGCTTCCCGGCCACACCTCGGTGCATTACCTGCAGGTCCTGGTCGACGACGGCACCTGCGACCGGCAGGCGGGCCTGACCTGCCTGGAGGCCATCGAGCAGTTCGCGGCGCAGGAGAAACCGCCGCCCGGGCTGATGGACGAGATCTACCGGCTGTACGCGCTCGCGATGAAAGGGGCTCCGGTCGCGCAGGCCCGGTTCGCGGCGGCGAAAACCTGGCGGGCGAGCCGGGGAAAACTGTTTTCCTTCGTCCCGGAACTGCTCTCGCTGCTGCGGTGCAACGGTTACCGGATCCATCTGCTTTCGGGCAACCACGATTTCCCGGTGCAGGAGGCGGCGATCGACCTCGGGCTGTCCGGCGGGCACGGCGCCGTCGTGGAGGTCGCCGACGGCAGGTTCACCGGACGTCTCCTCTCCGCGCCCGGCGCGGCCGGGGGCAAACTCTCCTTCGTGCGCTGCCTGTCCGCAGCGGCCGGATTCGACCCCGGCAACTTCCTGGCGATCGGGAATTCCGCCTCGGACGCGGAAATCTTCGCCTGCGTAGGCGAGGCCGTGGCCTTCGAACCGGACGCGGAGCTTCGGCGGCTCGCCGAGGGGCAGCCCTGGCACGTCGTCGACCGGCGCACGATCCTGCGGGTCTGCGCGCGGCTGGTCGCCGGGCCGGAGGCCGCGTGAGCGATCCTTTCCGGGGGACGTTGTCCTCCGGTCGCGCGAGCGCTGGGCAGATCATGGTGTGGGTCAAGGCAATCGCACTGGAAACCGCGCTCGTCGGAGGACGTTCCGCCGCGGCCTGGTCGAGCCCGTCGCGCGAAAGTCAAGGCCCTGTCCCGCGGGACGGAACATCGCTCTGCGTTCTCGTTCGGTCGCTCGCCGTCGACTGAGTGCTGGTATCGTCTTTCGGCGGAGGCGCGGCAGTCGCCGGAAACGGCTTCCGCTGGTCCTCCCGATGTCGGCACGGACGGCACCAACCCCGCCGTCGTGGCCGGCCCGGCCGATCGCCGCTCCGGAACCGGACTCGCCCGCTGACCGCGGGGTGCCCGGGCCGGAACGGCGGCGGCGCTGCCCGGAGCCCGCCGGCGCGCCCCGGCGGAAACGCGGGACCGCCCGGAATATTCTCCGGCGCGGTCGATTGTTCGCCGATTCCGCGCGACGTTCCGCCCAGGTTCGCCGCCGGACGAAAAACGGTGGGATGCCAGTCGGATGCCATTGTCACGGCCTGCGAACACGGCAGCGCGCGCACTCGAGATGACTACGCAACGTGATGGTTCATGCCCGCTTCCGGGGGTATGTCCGTCGCACGGCGAGGCGAGCAGGCCAACGCGCTGCGCCACTGGGGCGATCTCTTTGAGTGAACGGGTGCGACCGGTTGTGCCGGACGCGCTCCTGGGCAAGCATGAAGGCCCACGGCGTCCGGTGCGAGGACAGGACCGCATCGGGAAAGACGCCGGTGGAGAACGAATCGGGCGGCGGCGAGGCGCGGTGCCGCCCGCGAGCGGCGGAGGGCGTCGAGACCGCACAGGGCAGCGGTCGAGCAGCCGCGCCGGGGCCGAGGCCCGCGCGCGGGAGCGAGTCTCCCGACGGGCCCGGACGGCGCGTGCGCACGAGAGACTGGTGGATTCGCTGGAGGTTGCGGTCGTGACTATGAGTGACGATAACGCGCGGTGGGCCTGCACGCAGGTGGTGCCGCGCAGGCCGATTCCCCGCGCGCTTTCGATCCTGAGCGCCATTCGCGATTCGGGCGGGATCGAAACGCTGAGCGAGATATCGCGGTCGACCCGGCTGCCGAAAAGCACGGTGCACCGGCTGCTGGCCGAGATGCAGGGTTACGGAATGGTCGTGCGGGCCGGATACCATTACCGGCACGGCGAAGCGGTGTGCCGGCTCGCCAGACCCGGTTCCACCCAGGAACTGCAACGGCTGCGCCGGGGAATTCTCCCGTCCCTGATCGACATCCACTGGCGGACCGGGTATCTGGTCGGCCTCGGCGTGGCCAGCGGGAACGTGGTCGATTTCGTGCATTTGATCTACAGCAGCGGCTATTGTTCGCTGGCCGAGCGGATCGAAAACGATTCGCAGCTGGCCGGCAGCGCGGCCGGAAGGGTGCTGATGGCGTTCGACCCCGGCCTCGCCGCGCGGTTCGCCGTGTTCGCCGGCTACCGCGGCGAGGACGAGAACGGCGGCGGCCTCCCGGCGTGGCTGAGCACGGAACTGCGCGAAATCAGGCAGCGCGAGGTGTCGTTCAACCCGCGCGTCCCCGGCGCGCTGCTCGCGGCGGCGGTCCCGATTTTCAATGTGACCGGGACGGCGGTGGCCGCGCTGAGCGTGGCTGCCCCGCGCCGGGTGTTCAATTCCCGGGAAGCGCATTCGTCGCTGCAGGCGACCCGGATGACCGCGCAGCGAATCCTCCGCGAAACGGTGGCGGCTGATTGGCGGAGCGCGAAATCCGGCCGTCCGGTGGAATAGCGGCGGTGCCTGGGGGAGCCCGGACGGCGGAATGGCGTTCACGGGAATGGCGCAATTCGGCGAAGTGCGCTGAACGGTCGGTGAGGGCGGGACGGGTCCGCCGTGCCGGACGGGTTCCGGCGGGCGGCGGTTGACTGGCGCCGTGACCGCGTTCTGCCCGCTGAACGTTCGTTCGCAGTAGGGCAGACGAGACGACCCTTTGTGCCGCAAGCACTTTCGGTGCGTGCCGTGCTCGGTGGAGTCCGCTGGGCTGTTGGCGGCGGAAGATGCGGCCGGTGTGCTCGCGCGGGACCGGTGTTCGGGCGGATTCCCCTGACCGGCGCAGAACGGGCCGACCCGCGGAGCCGCTTCCTGCCCGCCGAACGCTCTTTCGCAGCAGAGCAGGCGAGACAACCCGTTGCGCCACAAGCACTTTAGGCGCGACCTCCTCGCGGGAGTCACGACCTGCCCGCCGAACTCGCGCGGAGGGCCGCAGCGCCTCTCTCACCGGGACCAAAGACTCTCGCGCCGCGGACATCCGCCCGCAGTGGCGCCGGACCGCGGCCGCCTAGCGTCGGGCGCGAGACGACAAGGAACCGGCCGGAGGAGGCATGTGATGGACGAGGAGCGGAGGGCCCCACTGCACGGGGCTGCCCGCCGCCGGCCCGCTGAACGCGGCGAGCACGGTGCCGCGATCTGCCGGCGAGCCGGAGAACCACCTGCGGGCAAGGAGAACAGGCACCAGGGACCGTGGCGGTGAGCCGGCCGGTGGTGGCCGGGGCCGACGGGTCCGACGCCGCGCTCGCGGCGGTCCGCTGGGCGGCGGTCGAGGCCGGGCGGCGCGGCACCGGGCTGGTGGTGTTCCACGCCGAACTGTGCGACGACCCCGACCTCCTGCCGCACGGCAAACCGCCCGGCGACGCCGAACTGCTGATGGAGCCCGCGCGCCGGCTGCTGCGGCAGGCAGCCGAGACCGCCCGGCTGGCCGCGCCCGCGGTCCCGGTGCGGATGTGCGTCCGGCTCGGGACCGCAGCCGAACTGCTGGCCGCGCTGTCCGACGAAGCCGGGCTGCTCGTGCTGGGCGCGCAGGGGCTCGGCGGAGCGCGCGAAGGGGCGATCGGGTCGGTGGCGTTGCGCGCGGCCGCGTCGGCGCGTTGTCCGGTGGTGGTCATCCGGGGCAGCGCGGCGGAGGACGGACCGGTGGTGGTCGGTCTCGACGACGCCGACGGCGGCGAGCGCGCACTGGCCTTCGCCTTCGACGCCGCCGTTTCGCGCGGGGCCGGGGTCGAAGCGGTGCACGCGTGGCACGACGGCCGTCCGGGCCGGGAAAGCGGATTGCGCGAACAGGTGGCCGCGTGGTCTCGCAAACATCCGCTCGTGCCGGTGCGCGTGCACGTGGTGCGAGTGCGCTCGGCGGCGCGGGCGCTGGCCGGGATTTCCGCGGGAGCGCAGCTGATCGTCGCGGGAGCCAGGGCGAGCGGTCCGCTGGCGGGCGGGCTGCTCGGTTCGACCGGGTACTGGCTGCTGGCGCACGCGGCCTGCCCGGTCGCGGTGGCCCGCTGAGCGCACCGGCCGCCCCCGACCGTCCTCAGTGGACGGCGGAACCGGCGTTCCGGGGCCCGGTCCGCCCGGTCGGTGACTTTCGTCCTTCGGCTTCGGGCAGTCCGGCAGCGTCGCGGCGGCGGGCCGGCGCGGTTTCCTGAAGGGGCGAGATCCTTCCCGAGAGAGGAGTGCGCGATGACGTCGCTGTTGCCCGGCGCCCGGATGGCTCTGCCGAACCTCGCCGCCTGGCTCGACCGTCCGTGGCCGTTCGCCGACCACAACCCGGTGCGCATCGAGGAATCCGTCGACGACGGGACCTACACGGTGCGCGCCGAACTGCCGGGGTTCGACCCCGAGAAGCACATTTCCGTGACGACGCACGAGGGTCTGCTGACCGTCGAGGCGGACCGCGTGGAACGCAAGCACTACGACGGCCGCAGCGAGTTCTCCTACGGCAAGTTCAGCCGCACGGTCCACCTGCCCGCCGGGGCGGTGACCGCCGAGGCGACCGCGCGCTACACCGACGGCATCCTCGAGATCTCGATGCCGCTGGCCGGGCAGCCGCACGAGAAGCAGATCACGATCGAGGCCGAGTAGGCCGGCGGCGCTCGCCGGTTCGCGGCGGACCGGCGAGCCGCCGGAGGGACCAGAGGGGAAAGCGCACCGGCCGGACCCAGGGAGCAGACTGTGACCGCAGCGAACGAGCGGGAGATCGTCGTCGGCGTCGACGGATCGGCGGGCAGCGCCGCGGCGGTCCGCTGGGCGCTGGCCGAAGCGGCGGGCAGCGGCCGGACGGTCGCGGTCCTGCGCGCCTGGACCTTCGATCCGCTCTCGTACCTGGAATCGGCGTTTCCCCGCGAGTACCGGGAGATCGAATCCCGGTACCGGTGCGAGCTGGCCCTCGCGGCGGCCAGGGAGTGCCCGGACGCGGATCTGACCCGGCTGCGGGCCGGTCTGATCGACGGCGCGCCCGGGCCGGCGCTGGTCCGGGCGTCGGCGGACGCGGCGATGCTGGTGCTGGGCAGCCACGGGCACAGCCGGGTGCTGCGCTTGCTGGTCGGCTCGGTGTCCGAGTACTGCCTGCGCGAGGCGCGCTGCCCGGTGGTCATCGTCCTGGACCGCTCGGCCGAAGAACGCGGACCGCTGCCGGGCGGGGAAAACGTGCGCGCCGTCCGCCCCGGCTCGCTGCGGTGAGGAGCACCCGATGAAGAGAACCCGCCGGATCCGCGCGGTGATGACGGCTGACGTCCTCGCGTTCGAGCCGGGCACTCCGGGCAAAGCGGCAGCGGCCCTGCTGGAGCGCCGTGCGGTCGGAGGCGCGCCGGTCGTCGACGAGAACGGCAGGGTTCTCGGCGTCGTCACGCGCGGCGATCTGGCGCGGCGGCGGCCCCGTCGCGGCTGGCGCCGGGCCAGTGCGCTGCCGGTGGCCGGGGTGATGAGCACGCCGCCGGTCACCGTCGGCGTGGACGACGACATCGTGACCGCGGTCCAGCGGATGAACGCCCGCCGGGTGCACCGGCTGCCCGTGCTCGGCGACGGGGAGACCCTGGCGGGCATCGTCTCGCGCGGCGATCTCGGGCGGGTGTTTTTGAGGCCGGACAGCGAAATCCGCGACGAGGTGCGCGACGAGGTGCTGGACCGGGAGCTGTGCATCGACCCGGCGTCGCTGGAGGTCTCGGTGCGCGACGGGGTCGTGTCGGTCAGCGGCACGGTCGAGCGGTACAGCATGGTGCCGGTGATCCCGGTGCTCGTGGCCCTCGTCGGCCGGGTCGACGGCGTGGTCGCGGTGAAGGAGCATATGCGGGTGGGAGTGGACGCCCGGCTCGTCCTGGCCGACGAACCGGCCGCGGGCGGAATGCCCGGGTGACCCCCCGGTTCCCCGTCGGACGACGGGAAGAACGACCACCGTCCGTTGTGGACGGTGGTCGCTTTCGTGCGGTGCGGGTCCGTGAGGGGAACCCTGAGGGAATCAGATTCCCTCAGGG
>NZ_JBSHAM010000089.1:0-34235 GCF_053611505.1 Amycolatopsis sp. NPDC054798
GTGAAGGGCTCCTTGAGGGAATCCAGGTACGTGAAGGAGCCCTTCACGGCCCGTCGAAGGTCGTGAGGGGAACCCTGGGGGAATCAGGGGCTGTGAGGGTTCCCCTCACCGCACACAACTGCGGCGGGAGCTTCGGCGGGCGACGTCTGTGAGGGGAACCCTGAGAGGGTGTTGTGAAACCTGGTGATTAGCTCGGTGTGTCGGCTGTGGTAGCGGTGTGGTGTGGTGATCATCAGGCCGAGTGTGCGTGTGTGCCTGTAAACCGGCTTATGACTCGTCGTTGACGGATGCGCAGTGGGCGGTGGTCGAGCCGCTGCTGCCCAGGACCCGCCGGAGCCTGGGCGGGCGGCCGCGGGTGCATTCGCGTCGGCTGGTGATCGACACGATCAGTTATGTGCTGGTCAGCGGGTGCGCGTGGCGGCTGGCGCCGCGTGATCTCGCGCCGTGGAGCACGGCGTATCGGGTGTTCGCGGCCTGGACCGCCGACGGCACCTGGGCGCGTGTGCACGACGTCCTGCGCGGCCGGGTCCGCGAACGCGAGGGCCGCGACCCGCGGCCCTCGGCCGCGGTCCTGGACTCGCAGTCGGTGAAAACCGTCGAGGGCGGCGAGGAGATCGGCTACGACGCGGGGAAACGGGTGCGGGGCCGCAAACGGCATGTCCTGGTCGACACGCTCGGGCTGATCCTGGGCGTGGCGGTGACGTCGGCGTCGGTGCAGGACCGTCCCGGGGCCCGGCTGCTGCTGGCCGGGCTCCGGGCGCGGTTTCCGCGGCTCGGCTTGGTGTGGGTCGACGGCGGCTACGTCAACTCGAAAGACGCCACGCTGGTGGACTGGGCTCGCGAGAGCGAGAACATAGAGATCGTGGCGGTGCCCCGGAACGCGGAGGTGAAAGGCTTCCAGGTGCTTCCCCGACGGTGGGTGGTGGAACGAACCTTCGGCTGGCTGACGAGGTGCAGACGCTTGACCCGCGACTACGAGCGCAAAACCGCCCACGCCGAGGCGATGATCCAGTTCGCGATGATCCGGCTGATGGCCGCGCGCCTCGCCGACGAACACATCGAACCCCGCGGCCCCATCGAAACCGAAGCAGCACGCCGCCTAGCAGAAGACACCAACGACTAACCACCCAGGTTCCACAACACCCTCTGAGGGAATCTGGTTCCGTGAGGGTTCCCCTCACGGCAACGGGGCGCGACTCGCGGGGAAAGGCACCCGAGGTCGCGTCCGGCAGCGCGGGGCCGGGAACACCAGGCTTGAGGCAAGCCATGTTTCGGCGCTGCCCCGCCGAAACACCCCGGCTCCTGACCGCGAGAACCCAAGCGGGGGAGGCGTCAGTTCCTCCGTGCGGTTCCGGCTTTCCACTCGTCTTCGAGCATGGCGTAGACCAGTTCGTCGGTCCATTCGCCCTTGACGATCTCGTTTTCCCGCAGCCGTGCTTCCTGGCGCATGCCCAGGCGTTCCATCAACGCCGCCGACGCGGTGTTGCGGCCGTCGCAGCGGCCGATGATGCGGTGCAGGCCCAGGTCTTCGAAGCCGAGCCGCAGGACTTCGCGGGTCGCCTCCAAGGCCAGGCCTTTGCCGTGGTGGTCGGGGTGGAAGACGAAGCCGATCTCGCCTTGGCGGTGTTCGGCGCTGAGGTATTCGAGGTTGAGGTCGCCGATGAGCTGCCCGGTTTCGGCGAGTTCCACGGCGACGGCGAGGAACTGGCCTTCCTCCGACAGCGTCGAGCTGTGGACGCGTTTCGCCAGCGCGGCCGCGGATTCAGCGCGGCTGCGCGGTCCCCAGTAAAGGTAGCGGACCACGTCCGCGCGGGACTGGAACGAGTTCAGGGCATCGAGATCGTCGTCCCGGAACGGGCGGAGGAGCAGGCGTTCGGTGCTGATCGGATAGTCCGGCCTGAGCATCCTCCAAGCCTAGCGACTTCTGCCGCTCCGCAGGAACCGCCGCGGTGATCGGCACGCGCGGCCCGTGCGGACATGGAAATTCCCGGGGTGCCTCCTGGACGCCGTCAGCGTCCAGGCTCGAGCCGGACCGGTGCTCGAGAACCCCGGGAACCCGGTGACTGCCTGGTATTCGTCAGCAGGCAGCACGTGAAGCAGGCGATGAGCCGAAGGTGGCTCAGTTGCATCGCTGCTCAAAGTCCCAACACGTGCCATCCGCTAGCGGACAGCCACCTCACGAGTCCTGTGTGAATACAACTTAGGACCACCTCCTCTCTCGTGTACTGCCACGCTAACCGCGAACCTCTCGGTACGGCAACATCATTTGCGCGGCGGTCCATCGGCCGGGACGGGTCCGGGCTGGCAGTGCGGGCAGCACCAGGTCGGGCGTTGGTACTGTCCGTCACCCTGCTGGCGCACCAGCAGCGGGCCGCCGCAGCGGAAACAGCCTTGGCGGGTGCGTTCGTAGACCCAGGTGCGCCGTCCGCGGCGGAGGTCGCCGGTGGTGGCCTGCTCGTGCCGCCAGGCGTTGGCGACCAGGAGTTTCCGGGCGAGCGCCACCGCCTTCGCGGGGTCCACTTCGGACACTGGGGTCCACGGGGAAACCCGCAGCAGGAAAGAGATCTCGCATTTGTACAGGTTGCCGACACCGGCCATGATCCGCTGGTCCAGCAGGGCGTCGCCGAGTTCGCGGTCCGGTTTCGCGGCGAGGTTGGCGGCGGCCAGCGCGGCGTGCTCGTCCGTCCACTGTGGATCCAGGAGGTCCGGGCCGAGGTGGGCGACGAGGCTGTGCTCCTCGTCGGTAGGCACCAGTTTCAGGTCGTGCAACCGGAAACCGATCGCCTGGACGTCCTCGGTCATCAGCACGACGCGCGCGTGATGGGCGGGCATCGGCCACTTCGCGCCCGCGGGCTGGATCTTCCACGAGCCGTCCATCCGGAGATGGCTGTGCAACGTCAAGTCGCCGGAGAAGCGCGTGAAGAGGTGCTTGCCGACGGTGGCGACGCCGTGCACCTCCCGGCCCGCGAGGTCCGCAGTGGCCAGCTCGGGATGCCGGAATTCGCCGCGCACCAACGTTTTCCCGGCGAGCGCGCGGTCGAGCAGCTTTCCGGCCAGGAATACGGTGTCGCCCTCGGGCACGGTTCAGCCTGCGGTTTCCGGCACTTCCGCCTGCGCGGCTTCTTCCTCGGCGCGCACGCGGTGCCGTCCGGCGCGGTTGGAGCGCAGGATCTTGGCGAGGACCATGTTGAAGGTCAGCGCGATCTCCTGTGCGCCAGGGGAATGCCATTCGTGGATCGGGCTGCACGCGCCCTGGGCCTGCTGCACCGCGAGCCGGTCCGGGATCGCGGTCGGCATCACCAGCGAGCCGAAGTTCTCGCGCAGCTCCGCGACCCGGAACTGGTGCTCGTACGACCGCACGCGCAGCTTGTTCACCAGCACGCCGATCGGCCGCAGCGACGGATTGTTGTCCTCGCGGATCCGTTCGATCGCCTCGAGCGCGCGCTGAGCGCCCGCGACCGCATACATTGTGGGCTCAGTCACAATCAGTGCGCTGTCCGCGGCCACGAGCGCCGATTTGGTGAGCCGGCCGAGCGACGGCGGGCAGTCGATGATCGCCAGTTCGTACGGGTCCTCGCGCAGGGGGTGCTGGTGCAGCTCGTCGAGCGCGCGGGAAAGGTTCTCCAGCCGGCGGCCGTCGGAATCGGGTTCGTTGAGCGACTCCAGCTCCTCGGCGCCGACCAGCACGTCGATCTCCTCGCTCCAGACGCTCGGCGCGATCGCGCGCTCGAGAACGGCCCGCGCGGGCGTCTCGAGCACGTCGGCGAGCGTCGCGTCGGTGAACGGCGGGTCGAGCGAGGTGGTGGCGTTGCCCTGCGGGTCGAGGTCGGCTACGAGCGTGCGGGTTCCCCGACGCAGCGCGGCCGACGCGATACCGAGCGCGACCGTCGTTTTGCCGACACCACCCTTGAGGCTGAGAACGGCGACCGTGTGCACTCGACACAGCCTACGGGCCGCGCCCCGGGGCGGTAGCCCGGAAGGTGGCGAACGCCGCTGCGGCGCCCACGCGGGTCACGGCAAGTGACCGGCGGCCATTACCCTGTCGGCCATGAAGACCGACACCGTGGCCGCCCGGGGTTCGGGCGCTGTTCGCCGGGCGCTCGAGGCCGAACTGCGGGCCGCCCGCGCCCGCGGCGTGGAGCAGCCGGTCGTCGTCGACGTCGGCGGCGGGAGCGGCGGCTGGGCGGTGCCGTTCGCCTCGGCCGGATGCCTGGTCACCGTGGTGGAACCGAACCCGAACGCGCTCGCGACGCTGCGCCGGCGCGCCGAAGAGGAGGGCGTCTCCGGCCGGATCACGGTCATCGCGGACGACTCCGACGCACTGGGCGCGCACGTCCCTGCCGGGTCGGCGGACCTGGTGCTGGCGCACGGCCTGCTGGAGGTCGTGGACGACCCGCGCGCGGTGCTCGCCGCGCTCGCCGCGGCCGTTTCTCCGGGCGGCGCCGTGTCGGTGCTGGTGGCCAACCGCACCGCGGCCGTGCTGCATCGCGCGCTGGCCGGGCGGATCTCCGAGGCACAGCAGCTGCTGGAAGGCTCCGACGGCGTCGTCGCGGGGGACACCGTACTGCGCCGGTACGACAGCGCCGGGCTGACCGATTCGCTCGTGGCGGCCGGCCTGGAGGTCACGCTGCTGCAGGGCGACCGGGTGATCTCGGACGTCGTGCCGGGCGGCGTCCGCGAGGACGAACTGGCCGAGTTCGAGCTGAGCGCTTCGGCGGTGCCCGCACTGCGCGACGTCGCGGGCCGGTTGCACGCCATCGCCCGGCGAGGCTGACGGCTCGTTTTTCGCCGCGACCGCTGGCCTGCCGAAGTGTCGCACCACCCGTAGGTGTGGTCGCCGGGACTCGAGCTCCGGGAATTGTCGGTGGCGGCGGGTAGCGTCCGGAGGCGTGGGGAGAAACGCCGAACTGCCGAGCGGGATGGCCCGCTACCGCGTCACCACGGGCGCGACCGACCTGCCGGACGACACCGGCTGCTCGATTCTGCACGTGGACATGGACGCCTTCTTCGTGTCGTGCGAACTGCGCACGCGCCCGGAGCTGGCGGACCAGCCGGTCGTCGTGTCCGGCGGCGGCCCGCGCTCGGTCGTCGCCGCGGCGAGCTACCCGGCACGGCGTTTCGGCGTGCGCTCGGCCATGCCGTTCGCCACGGCGAAACGGCTCTGCCCGCAGCTGGTCTGCATCCAGCCGACGCCCGGGCTGTACGGCGAGGTCTCGCGCGGCGTCATGGGGATTTTCCGGCAGCTCACGCCGCTGGTCGAGCCGCTGAGCCTGGACGAGGCGTTCCTGGACGTAGGCGGAGCCCTGCGGCGGCTGGGGGCCACTCCGGGCGCGCTGGGGGCGCGGATTCGGGAACAAGTGCAGGCCGAACACGGGATCACGTGCTCGGTCGGCGTCGCGAAGGTGAAATTCGTGGCGAAACTGGCTTCGGGGATGGCCAAACCGGACGGGATGGTGATCGTCCCCGCGGCCGAGACGCTGGAGTTCCTGCACCCGCTGCCGGTGTCGGCGCTGTGGGGAGTCGGGAAGCGGACCGAGGAACAGCTGCGGCAACACGGCTGGCACACGATCGCGGACGTCGCCGCCACCCCACCCGCACGGCTGCGGCGCGCGGTGGGCCGGGCCGTCGGCGACCACCTGTGGGCGCTGGCGAACGGCCATGACGACCGGGCCGTCGAGCCGGAGTCGGCGGAGAAGTCCATCGGAGCCGAGCACACCTTCGACGTCGACGTCCTGAACCGCGGCGAGCTGAGCCTGGAACTCCTGCGACTGTCCGAACGGGTCGGGGCGACGCTCCGGTCGCGCGGGCTGCGCGGGAGGACGGTGTCGATCAAGGTGCGGTTCGCCGATTTCCGCACGATCACCCGGGCGCGCACTGTGCTTTCGGCGACGGACGTGGCGCGCGACATCCACCGCACGGCTGTTGAGCTTCTGACCGAGCACGCGCCGACTGGAGCTGTTCGGCTGATCGGGGTGCGGGTAGAGGGCCTGGACACCGGTGACGAGGGGGAGCAGCTGTCGTTCTCGAACGACGAGCCGCGCTGGCGGGACGCCGAGGTGGCGGCGGACGTGGCGAGACTGAAGTTCGGCTCGGCGGCGATTCGGCCTGCTTCGCTGCTTTCTCCTCGGGAGGAGTGAGGCGGGGGAGGGTCGAGCCGTGGGGTGGGGCTGGAAGTGCGATCGGGGAGGGTCGAGCCCCGGGACTGGGTCCGGGGGGAGTGAAGCCGGAAGGGTCGAGCCTGGGGCCAGGAGGGTTGTGCCCTGAGCTCCGGCCAGGGCCTGGAGAACCGAGCCTGGTGGGTCGAGTCCGCGGAGTGAGGCCTGGGAAGTTCGGCTCGGGGAGTGCGGCGCGGGAGGGTTGGGCCCGAGAAGCAGGACAGTCCGCGTGCGAGAAGGCGTGGGGGCAGATTCGGGGAGCGGGGCCGGGCGGGTTAAGACCTAGCGGCTTGAGATCCGGGGAGTGGAGCCCGGAGGGGTGAAGCTCAGGGGATGAAGTCCCGGAGGGATGGGGCTCGGCAATGAAACCCGGGCGCGGTGAGACCCAGGGGCTGAGGCTCGGGGAGCAAACAGCCGTCCGGAGGCGTGAGGCTGGGCTGTCTGCGAAAGGGCGGCTGGGCTCGCGCGAGCGAGACCGGTTCGTCGCACCGTCAGCTGATCGGGGCGGGCGGCCTAGGCACCGTCCCCGGCGGACCTTCTCCGGCCGGGCATCCCGGCGGCCCTGCCGGATTCGTCCCTCTCGGCGGGTTCGCGGGCAGTTCACCGGGATGAGCACTTGGTCGGCAATAGGGGTCCGGCATCGGCTGCGCGGACGCCCGAAGCAGGCCCCTGAGCGGTCGCGCTGAGTAAACAGACTCCCGGGTCTTCGAGCAGTGGGGAATTGCCGATCTCGGCAGCGTTCAAGTGAGGAAATGCCAGAGGGTATCGATCGGCGGAAGATCCGCCCGGCCGGGGCTTCGGCAGGGCGAGTGGTCGGCGCTGGGACGGTTTCTCTCCGTGACGAGGGACCCCGCGCGGGGGAGGCCGGCAGGGCGGCGCAGCGGCCTGGCCTGCGCCGAATGGGGTGACTTCGGTCGCGGTGACGCACTGTCAACCCGCGTTGTGCGGGAATTCCCCCGATTCGATCATTTCCGGATCGGGGATCGGGTAGTCGGACGAGCGCGGGGCTCGTATCCTGGACAGTGCCACCCCGCCTGGGGTTGGCTGTTGGGTCCAGGACGTTGCGCGGCCCGGCGCCCGCGACAGCTGTGCCGGAGGAGGAAAGATGCCACTCTCCGAGCATGAGCAGCGGCTGCTCGACCAGATCGAGCGCGAGCTCTATGCCGAGGACCCCAAGTTCGCATCCACGGTGCGTGGCACCCGGTTGCGCCGACCCGCGCGCCGTCGGCGCATCCAGGGGATCGCCCTGTTCGTGGTGGGCGTCGCGCTGCTGGTGCTGGGCGTGGTGATCCCGGTGTTGCGGGTCGCCGACGTGCCGGTGGTCAGCGTGCTCGGGTTCCTCGTGATGTTCTTCGGGGTCATGATGGCCGTCACGTCGCTGCGCCACAGCGACGGCGGCGATGCGAACAGCCATGACGACGGAGGCGGCGGGGGGAAGCAATCCGGCCGCAAGAGCTCCTTCACGCAGCGCATGGAGGAACGTTTCCGCCAGCGCTTCGAAGGCCAATAGCACGACGGCGAATCCGCGCTTTTCCCCTCGGGGCGGAGCGCGGATTCTCGTGCGCGGGCCCGGACTGCACCGGCTAGCGGGACACGGGTTCCCCGACTCCGCGAAGGTGCGGGCAAGGAGCGTGCTCGGTCCGTTCGCTTCTGGAATGCGCGGCGGGCGGCCGACGGGTGATTCCCGGCGGCGGTCGGCGCGGTGCTGGATCGGGCCTGCGGTGGGCGCGGTTCTGGGGAATGGCGTGGCCGGGAAACTGGGCGGCGGCGTCGACGGGTGACTGTCGGCGGCGGTCGGCGCGGCGCTGGATCCGGCCTGCCGTGGGAACGGTTCCGAGGGAATGCCGCGGCCGTGCCGGTTCGGGCGGCGTCCGGGGCCGGGCTTGCCCGCTGCGGCGACCTCCGCTTACGCGGCTGCGTCGCCGGTTCGAAATCGACCGGAGCGGCCGGGAATGTCGCTGTGGCTTGCCGAACCCTGGCAGCTGACGTACCGGTCGGGCTTGAGGCACCGGTTCAAGGACGCTGGTCGCGCCCGAGATCCGGCGGTTGCTGGCCGCAGCGTGAAAGGGCGAATTGCTCGGGGTTTCCCGGGCAGGACGGTCCGAACGATCGCCCGGCTGTCCGGTGCCGCATCCCGCTGACGATCCGGCGGATCAGGGGATCCTGGCCTCGATCTGCGCAAGGTGCCCGGCCAGGATTTCCTCGAACGCGGCGCGGCGGTCTGCCCCGAGGGGGCGGACGTCGCGGGCGAAGAAGGCCAGGGCGGGGAAGCGTTCGGGATCGGCGCCGAGCACGGCGACGCGAAACTGCTCGAGCCCTTGCTCGTATTCCTCGGCAGTGACGGTGCTGATGCCTGCCTCGGACGCGATCAGCGCGGCGAGAAGGACCACGATGCGGTGGTATCGCACCGGGACCTGCTCGTCGGGCAGGCCGGACGAGCGCAAGGCCTGCAGCAGTTCCTCCATGACCAGCCGGGATCCCGTGCCGCCGGACGCGTAACGTCCCCACACCGTCGCGAGTTGAGGCTGCTCGCCGAAGGCCTCGTGCAGGCGCAGGCCTAGTGCGGTGATGCGCTGCTTCCAATCGCCTTCGGGGCGGTAGCCGTCCATGGCGGCCAGCAGGATCCGGTCGGCGACCGCGCGCAGCAGTTCGGTCTTGTTGCGGAAATGCCGGTAGAGGCTCGAGGGGTCGGTCCCGAGCGCAGCGGCGAGTTTGCGCACGCTGAACGACTCGGCGTCGCTCGTGCGCAGCAGATCCGCCGCCGTGTCCAGGATTTCGTCGGTCGACCATCGCCTGCGGCCAGTCATCTCGCCCCTTTCGCCCGGCCCAGCATAACTTATGCACTTGTCGTTGCACACACTGTGTGCATAATGAGGGCAAAGGGCCGGGCGAGCAGGAGGACGCGCTCGGCGCATCGACTGGGGAAGAAGGAACATGAGCGAACTCGTTGCCGCGCCGCGACCGCCGGAGCCGGACTTCGCGGTGATCACGACCGAAGAACTGCTTGTCTACCGCGAAGCGGAGAACCGCTTCCGGGCCTCCGGCGCGGCGCGGGCGCTACTCGGAGAACCGGACCCAGGGGCCGTGATTGAGTGGCGGGAGATCGCGCTGCCCGGCCGCGACCTGCCGGTCCGCGTTTACCGGCCAGCGCGAGGCGGTGAAGCCGCAGGCCGGACTGGCCTGCCGCTGGTGGTTCACGTCCACGGAGGCGGCTTCGTCGGCACGGCCGCGCAGTGCGACTGGACCAGCAGTCGCCTCGCCGCGCGGTTGCCCGCGGTCGTCGTCTCGGTCGAGCACCGCCTCCTCGCCCCGGGCAGCCCGCTCGCGGACGCCGCTGACGACGGCTGGGACATGCTCCGGCACGTGCGGCGGGAGGCCGCGGAGTGGGGCATCGACCCGGCGCGCGTGGCCGTGTTCGGGGAGAGCTGCGGCGCGCTGATCAGCGCTCTCGCGGCCGTCCGCGCTAGGGAAGCTGGTCTGGAGCTCAAGGCACAAGTGCTGGTCAACCCCGTCGCCGACGTGACCGAGACGATGTTCGACTACCCCTCGATGACCGAATACGCCTACCACCCGTCCCGGGCCCGGCCGCTGCTGAAGCTCTTCCAGCGGCTCGCAGTCCCGCCGGGAGCCGACGCCGCCGCCGTCTCCCCGCTGTACGCCGACGACCTGAGCGGGCTCGCTCCGGCGCTCGTGGTGGTGCCGACCCAAGACGCCGTCGCCGACCATGGTCGCCGCTACGCCGAGCGGCTCCGCGAGTCGGGTACTTCGGTGCGGCTCACCGAGTACCCGGGCGCGAAGCACGCGTTTCTGACTCTGCCGGGGGTGGAACCACAAGCCGAGGCAGCCCAGGCAGAGATCCTCGAGTTCCTCCGCGCCGCCCTGCAGAAGTGAGAGAGGAGCGCGTTCTTAACCATTCTCGGCACGAGAACCGCTCGTAGCGATGCGGAATGGCCCCGGGTCGCCGCCTGCGCCGACCCGGGGCCACTCGACCGCTGGCCAAACAGATCCGCGCTGACTGACCCGCGAATTCCCAGACAACGTTCCGAGGCAAGCTCACCGCCGTCGGCGGAGCACCGACCTCGGGAACAACCGCCCCCGCAGAGACAACGGAGCTGTCCGGCGCAGGCTGTCCCGCAGCTGTCCGAAAGCGGGCTCCAGCGCCGGATCCGGAGCCGCCTCTTCGCTGTACCAGCTTCGTTCCACCGCGCCCAGCACGGTGCGCAGGGCTTCCCGGCCAGGCTCGTCCAGACGATGGCGTTCGGCGATCTTCCCGCCGGCCACACGGACCGTGTCGCTGTCGGAGATCGGCAGGTCCCGGTCCGCGCACTCCGCCTTCAGTTCGCGCCAGGCCGCGTCGGCCGCGCCGGGCGAATGCGTCGCGATGGTCTGGAGGCGGCGGCGGCGCTTCAGGTCCCGGATCGCGGCGGGGCCGCCGGTCGCGGCGAGGATCAGGACGACAATCACGGCGAACCACCACGACACCGTCCCGGCCAGCAGGCCGATCGCGGCGACCAGCAGGACGGCTCCGGTCAGCGGCAGCCACAGCGCGGCCAGGCTCAGCGGAGTGGGGGCGGTGACTGCGTTTCTGACCAGCACATTGCCGTCGGGAGCCGCACCGGGCGGGACGCCGGACGGGGACGGGGCCGCGCCGGGACGCGGGCGGCGGCGCAGGAAGTAAGACGCGGCCACGGCGGCGGCGCCGAGGACCGCCAGCACCAGGGCCAGCCAGGTCAGCCAGCTGTCGTCCGGGGTGCTGTCGGCCGGGGCGGCGGGGGTCGCCTGGTCGTGGGTCTTGTCCGTCGACGCGCCGGTGGACGGGGAAGCGGAGCGCGAGGCCGTCGGAAGGTCGTCGGTCGCGTTGGGCTGTTGCGGGTTATGGGTGTTCTGCTGCAGGTACGGCGGGACGATGCCGCGTCCGTCGGCGAGCGGGGTCGGGTCGAAGCTGACCCAGCCCTTGTCCCCGAAGTACGCCTCGACCCACGCGTGCGCGTCCTGCGAGCTGATCGACTGGTAGTCGCCCTTGGAAACGCCCGGGGTGAAGCCGATCGCGACGCGCGCGGGGATGTGCGCGACCCGCAGCATCACCGCCATCGCCGACGCGTATTGCTCGCAGTAGCCCCGTTTTCCCTTGAGGATGAAGTCGGCGAGAGCGTCGGCGTCGGTGGCGTCGGCGGTTTTCGTGTCGTATACGAAACCGTTCTGCGCGCTGAAGTACTGCCACAGCGCGGTCGCCCGGTCGAAGTTGTTCGTCTTGCCCGCGATGAGCTGTTCGGTCAGCGCCGCGACCCGTTTGTCGACCTGGCCGATCCGCGTGTACAGCCCAGGGATCTCGTCGGATTTCGGTTCGGCGTCCCGCAATTCCGCGGCGGTCGGCTCCTTCAGCGACGCGGTTTCCACGTACGCCGGAGCGGGTTCGCTCGTCGTGGTGAACACCGAGCCGCTGACCCGGTCGTACAGCCACTGCGGCGGCACGCCGCGGAGTGCGCGCGGGGCTCCGTAGACCGGCAGCCAGTTGTCGACCCAGCGCGTCGGCTGGATCTGGATCTGCCGCGACACGCCGGTGCCATCGTCGCCGGGGGCGGCAGGCAGCGTGCTGTTCGCGAGCACGCCGGTCTGCGCCTGGCCGCCGGCGCGCAGGCCCCAGCCCTTGTTCGGGGTGTAGGTGTCCAAAGTGAACGCGCGCAGCAGGCGCCGGTCCGGGCCGAGGCCGCGGACCTGGAACAGTTCGGTGTTCTGGCCCTGGTCGAGCAGTCCGCGCAGCTGCGTGAACGGCGCGATGCCGAACCCGCCGGTCCCGTCCCCGTCGCCGCCGGGGCCGGACCCGAACGGGATCTTGCCGACGGTCCCGACCATGGTGATCCCGCCGCCGAGCAGGCCGAGCACGATCGCCGAGCTGACCACGGCCACCGGGGCTTGCGCGAGCCGCAGCAGGCCGCCGGAGCCGGGTGCGTCGCGGTTGCGCCAGCGGCGGTGCCGGTGGTTGCCGTCGAGGGCGAGCAGGCACGCGAACGCTCCCGCGCCGAGCACGAAGGTCCACCACGGCATCAGGTCGTCCGACAGCGCCGCGGGCACCGCGTACACGCAGAGCAGCACGAGCCCGGTCGCCGCCGGTGCCGCCGCGGCGACGGCGAGCGTGTCGACCAGGACCGCGACCAGGCCGACCGCGATCGTGACCAGGCACAGGATCGGCTGCGTGCTGTCGACCGGCGGGAGGCCGGTCCGGATCTGCTCGGCGGCGGCGGCGAGCGTGGCCTGCATTTCGCCGAAGGCGGTGGGGCCGGGGAAAATCGTGAGCACGCCCTGCGTCGTGAACGCCCCGGTGATGAGGAACAGCAGCACGAGCAGCTGCCCGAACCCGGCGACGACGGTCGGCGCGCGCAGCGACCGCAGCGCCAGCCCGGTGCCCGCGACCAGCACGACGGCCACGAAGAGGTATCCGAACCAGGCCCAGCCGGAGACGACGCTGGTCAGGGACGTGGCCGCGCACAGCGTCGCGAGCCCGGCGGCGATCGGCGGCAGCACGCTGCTCCGCCACGCGGGCGGGGGATCGGTCGGCTGCGGGGTGGGCGTGTGCGGGATCGGCGGCGCGCCGGACGGGCGGGGAGCGGTGGTGGTCATCGGTTCCCCCTGCGTGCTCGTGCGCGGCGATCCCGGTAAGAACAGTGATCGCCGCGCACGACGGTCGTCGCCAGCTTCATCGCGTCCCGCCGATCACTGTCGACCGGTGGGTGCCCGCGCGGCACAGCAGCCCCCACACCTCGGGCATCGGCGTCCGCGGACCGGCCACCACGACGCCCCAGCCCGCCCCGCGCAGCAGGTCCGCCGACTCCTCCGTCGCCGCGGCGAGGTGGTCCGGCGAGGCCGAACCCGCCCAGGCCGGAGTGTCCAGGAGAACGGCGAGGCTGCGGACCCCGCGCGCCCGGTACCGCGTCAGCTCGTGCACCGATTCCGCGCTCACCGTGCCCAGGATCGCGATCAGTTCCTGTCCTTCGGCCGGATCGTGGCCGAGCGTCACGTCCCGCTGGTGCGCCGGCTGGAGCGCGGCCAGCGCGTCGAGCACCAGGTTGTCGTAGCCTTCGCCGCCGTCGCCGGGGGAGTCGGCCAGCGAGACGCCGTGCTCGGTCACCAGCCGGACCCGGTGGCCGGTGCGCCGCAGATGCAGCGACACCGAAGCGGCGAACGAGACCGCCCACTCCAGGCTCGCCGCCGGGCCGCTGCCGTGGTGCGCGGCCGCGCGGTGGTCCAGCAATACTGTCGTGCCGCCGCGCCAGGGGCGTTCCTCGATGCGGACCATGATCTCGTCGCGGCGCGCGGTCGAACGCCAGTGCACCTTCCGCATGTCGTCGCCGGTGCGGTAGTGCCGGACGATCACGTCCGGCTCGCCCTGCCCGGAATGCAGCCGGACGCTTCCGTCGTCGCCCGCGCCGGCCCCGGCGCCGCCGGGCAGGCCCCACAGCGGAACCACGCGCGGCACGACGACCAGCCGCGAATGGCCGATCAGCTCCCGTTCGAACTCGCACAGCCCGAACGGGTCGGTGATCGTCGCGCGCAGCGGGCCGACCTGCTGGATGCCGCGCATCCCCGGCCGCAGCGGATACCGCAGCAGCACGCGCCGGTCGTGCGGCAGCCGTTCGACCACGAACCGCGGGCGGGAGCCCAGCGCGTACGGCACGCCGTCCTCCAGCAGCACCTCGCCGCCGGGCAGCCGTCCGCTGCGCCACAGTTCCAGGTCGACCTCGCCGGCCGACCCCGCCGAGACCCGGTCCGGGCGCAGGGAGCGCGCGGCGCCGAGGCGCAGCCGGGTCGCCGAGATGTAGGCGGCGACCAGCAGCGGCAGGGCGACCACGAACACCGCGACCCGCAGCAGGTCGCGTTCGTTGAGCACCAGCGAGCACACCGCGGCCGCGATCCCGGCGGCGAGGAGGCAACGGCCTCGGGTGGTGAGGCCGGACAGCGCGCGCAGCATGCGGATTCCCTAGTGGGGTAGCGGGACGCGCCTCAGCGGGCCGAGCCCTGGGGGACGGGGACGCGGTGCAGCACCGCGCGGACCACGTCGGTCGCCGAACGGCGGGCGGCGTGCGCCTCGGTCGTGAGCACCAGCCGGTGCGCCAGCACGGGCACGGCGACCGTGTGCAGGTCGTCGGGCACCACGTAGTCGCGCCCGGACAGCGCGGCCTGCGCCCGCGCGGCCCGGACCAGGTGCAGCGTCGCGCGCGGCGACGCGCCGAGCCGGATCTCCGGCACCTGCCGGGTCGCCGACACGACCTCGACGGCGTACCGGCGGACCTCCGGCGCGATGTGCACGCCGCGGACGGTCTCGATCAGCCGCAGCATCGTCTCGCCGTCGGACACCGGCTCCAGGTCCGCGAGCGGATTGTGCCCGGAATGCTCGTCGACCATGGCCAGCTCGGCCTGCTGGTCGGGGTAGCCGATGGACACCCGCGCGGTGAACCGGTCGCGCTGGGCCTCGGGCAGCGCGTAGGTGCCCTCCATCTCGATCGGGTTCTGCGTCGCGATGACCATGAACGGCGCGCCGAGCCGGTAGGTGCTCGTGTCGACCGTGACCTGGTGCTCTTCCATGCACTCCAGCAGCGCGGACTGCGTTTTCGGCGAGGCCCGGTTGATCTCGTCGCCCACCACGATGTTCGCGAACACCGGGCCGGGCCGGAACTCGAACTCGCCGGTCTGCCGGTTGTAGATGGAGACGCCGGTGACGTCGCTGGGCAGCAGGTCGGGCGTGAACTGGACGCGGCTGACGGTGCAGTCGATCGAGCGCGCGAGCGCCTTCGCGAGCGAGGTCTTGCCGACGCCGGGCACGTCCTCGACGAGCAGGTGGCCCTCGGCCAGGAGGGTCACCAGCGCGATCCGGATGACGTCCGGTTTGCCGACGAGGACGCGCTCCACGTTCGCGGCGATCCGGCGGGCGGCGTCGTGCAGTTCGCCGAGCCCGGCCGCCGGGACCCGCGCCAGCCCGTCCGCGGACTCGACCGCCGGGTACGGCGGCTGCCCGGACCCGTCGCCGTGCCCTCCGGCGGGGGAAGCGGACTGGATTCTCGACGTCACTCGACCTCCTGGTGGCGCATAGCTGGACGGGAACCGGCGGGGATGCGCGCCTGCCCAGCGTTCTCCCCAGTGTGTCAAACCCGGGAAAACGGGGCGGCGGAACCCCGAGATCGTTTCATGGTGACGCCCAGCCACCTCGGCGCTCCTTCTTACGAGTGATTATGAGGCATTTTCAGGTGATCCCGCTGACCGTATGCACTGTCGTATGCTCCGAAACGAAGTCGCCCGATCACGGTTCGACGTCGGAAGAGGTGCATCCGGGCATGAGCGAGGCCGAGGCGGAACGGAAAGCCGGGCTCCCGGGACTGTCCGGCGGCCGGTTCGCGGTCACGCCCGAGCTGGCGTCCGCGACCTACGCCAAGCTCGGCGAGCTGCAGGACGTCGTCGGCGAGATGGTCCGCGAGGCCGCGGTGCTCGGCCGGTCGGTGCCGCTCGGCGGCGGATACGCCGGCGAGGTCGGCGCGTTCATGGCGAAGTACGGCCTCGGCCGCGACGGGTCGGCGGTCGACCAACTCACCGCGTTCGGGAAAGAGATCGCCGGCCTGAAGAAACGCATCGGCGGAGCCCTGGAGAAATACCGCGACCAGGACAGCGAAGCCGCCGAGGGCGTGGACTGCACCGGTGGCTGACCGTTCCGCGGCACGCGCCGCGCTCCTTCTTCTCCCGCTCGCCGGGCTTGCGGTGCTGGTCTCGTGCGGCCGGATGCCCGGCATCTCGCACGCCGCGCCCGCGGACGGCGGACCTCCGGCCCCCGCGCCGCCGTCTTCCCCGGCCGCGTCGCTGGCCAAGCTCGACCCCTGCACGCTGCTTTCGCCGCAGGACCGGTCGTCGGCCGGGCTCACCGTGCTGGGCAAGCCGAAGACGATCGGCGAAGCGCGCGCCTGCGACTGGACCGTGCCCTCGGCCTTCGGCGTCACCGTCACCCTCGACGAAACCAACGGCCTGGCCAACCTCGACCTCTCCGACGGCAAGCGCACCAAGAAAGACGTCGGCTCGCACCAGGCGGTGCAGGTGTCCGGCGGCCGCGGGACCTGCGCGGTGCTGCTCGACGTCGGCGGCGGGCAGAGCGTGCAGATCGACGTGAACAACGCGAACTTCGCCGACTCCGCGCTCGCCTGCTCGCGGGCGTCGGACGTGGCCGGACTGGTCGAGCCGAAGCTGCCGTGAACCCGTGCGAGGAGGAGAGTCGTGACTGACACCCCGGCTGAGTCCCCGGTCCCCGAGCCGACGGCCCGGTACGAAGCGTTCAGCCACGCGGCGCTGGCCGCGCAGGCGGCCGACGGCAACGACCCGGCCGCGGCCGGCGAATCGGGCGCACGCTGGACCGGGCTGTCGCAACGGCTCGAGGACTCGATCGGCGGGCTGGTCGCGTTGTCCGCCGGCAGCGAGGAAACCTGGCAGGGCGACGCCGGCGACGCGATGCGGAAGGTGCTCGGCAAAGCGTCGGACTGGCTGGCCGAAACCTCGGTGGTGTCGGCGAAGGTCGGGGAGGCCGTGCACGGGCAGGCCGAGGTCGCCGCGCGGGCGCGCGCGGACATGCCCGCGCCGGTGGACTTCGACCCGGCGGCGATGATCCGCTCCGCAGCGGCGAGCGGGAACCTGGTGGCACTGGCCGGGCTGTCGTCCGCGATGGACGAGCGCCGCGCCGAAGCCGAGGCGGCCCGGCAGAAGGCGATCGACGTCCTGCGCACCCGGGACACGGCGTTGCGCGGGCTCGTGCCCGAAGGCGGTTTCCCCGCGGTCCCGCCGCTCGGCGCGGGGCCGGCTTGATCAGCCTGTCCGCGTCCGCGTTCGACATCGTCTGGGCCGACCTCGGCCTCGACGCCCCGCCCGCGCCGCTGGCGGTGCGCAGCGTGGGGGAGACCGACGCCGACCGGACCGCGATCCGCGCGGAGGTCTACCGGAACCTCGGCGAACGCGGTCTCTTCGACGGCCGCCTCGACGCCGCCCTGGAGAACAGCTTGCGCGTGCTGGCGCGCGCGGAACGGTATGTGGAGTGCGAGGCGCTCGCGGACATGACCGCCGACGAACCGTTCCGCGCGGTCGCCGCGGTCCGGGGACGCGACGCCGTGCTGGCCGTGCAGCCGTCGCGGACGATCGGCGTGCGCGACATCGGCGAGAGCGAACTGGCCTCGGCGATCGTCGACGTGCTGCCCGAGCTTTCGGCCGGTCCCGGCTACGGCGTCCGGCTGCCCGCGGCGGGGGAGCCGCCCGGCGGCGCGCAGGGCGAGGAGCTGCGGGCGATCCAGTCCCGGCCGGTGTACGCGGCGGGCCAGTTCACCGTCCACGTCCGCGACCGGTCGGGCAAGCTGACCCGGACCGGCGGCCTGACCTGGTTCGACACGGACGCCGGGGCGTATTCGGCGGTGTGCTCGCCGGGGCGCGGCGGGCAGGAGTGGGTGACGGTGTCTCCTGTGGACAGTCCCCGGCTGGCCGAGCGGGTGATGGAGCTGGTGCCGGGGTGAGCCGGGCGGTCTGACGCGGACCGTCTGACGCGGACGGCGGCGGTTCGCGGGTGTCGCGAGTGGACGGTGCCCTGCGTTGTCTCGGCCGGTCTCCACGTCGCTGCACGGGGTTCGGCGCACCGGTCATGACCTGGCTGGGCTGAGCCGAGTGGTGCTTCCGGCAGCGCCCCACTCGGCCCCACCCGGTCAGCTTCCGCATCGCCCCCCCACCCGTCCCCACCGCTCAGCCCGGCCGAGCGCGCGCGGGGCTCCCCACAACGCCCCCACCAGGCCCCACCGCCTTCCCCCACCGCGCGCCACCCGGTTCCCCACCAGGCCCCACCGGATCCCCCACCAGCCCCCACCTTGGGTCCGCACGCTGCCGAAACGCGGACGTTTCAGGCCTTCCGAGGTTGCGAGAGACCCCGGTGCGGGGGATCTTCGCCACGGTCCCCCCACCCGGCCCCCACCTGGACCCACCTCCGTGACCTGCGCAAACGCGCCACTCGACGGAGTGGCACGGCGGCGGGACGCGTTGACTGTGGTGAAAAGTGGGGTACGGTGGTGGCCAGTGGGGCGGAAGGGAGCCCCCGAGCCGAAACCGGGCGGGGAGCCAACCGGATTCGGTAGGGAGGTGGAGGCCGGTGTTCCTCGGCACCCACACCCCGAAGCTGGACGACAAAGGGCGGCTCACGCTGCCCGCGAAGTTCCGCGAAGCCTTGGCCGGCGGGCTGATGGTCACCAAGGGGCAGGACCACTGTCTCTTCGTCTTCCCCCGCGCCGAGTTCGAGCAGATGGCCAGGAAGGTCGCCGAAGCCCCGTTCACGAACGAGGCGGTGCGGGCCTACCAGCGCTACCTGTTCGCCGGGACGGACGAGCAGCGTCCGGACGGGCAAGGGCGCGTCGCCATCGCGCCGGAGCTTCGCCGGTACGCGGGGCTCAACAAGGAGTGCGTGGTGATCGGCGCGATCACCCGGCTCGAAATCTGGGACGCCCAGGCGTGGCAGGGCTACCTGGACGAACACGAGGACAGCTACGCACAGGCTCGGGAGGAAGTTCTGCCGGGCGTCTTCTAGGAGACGCCCCGGGCGAACCTGCGTCGTCGGGGGACGCGGGTACGCCGTTCGACGCGGATGCCGTGAGGCCTCTGTCCGCTCTTTGACCCTGGCGCACCTTCCCCGGTGCCAGGTCAGCAAGCGGGCGGGCAGGGACCTGACGGCATCCGCCGCATCTTCCCCGGAAAACACGCGGCAGAAAGGGGGAAGACATGACGGACGCAGCCGAGCACGTTCCGGTGCTGCTGGACCGCATCGTCGAGCTGTTCGCCCCCGCGCTGGACGGCCGCGACGCCGTCCTGGTCGACGCGACCGTCGGCCTCGGCGGTCATTCCGACGCGCTGCTCGCCGCCTTTCCCCGGCTCCGGCTGATCGGGCTGGACCGCGATCCCGCCGCGCTCGAGCGCTCCGCGGAGCGGCTCGCGCGGCACGGCGACCGCGTCGATCTCGTGCACACCGTCTACGACGGGCTTCCCGAAGCGGTTTCCGGACTCGGACTGTCCCAAGTGGACGGCATCCTGTTCGACCTCGGCGTCTCCTCGATGCAGCTCGACCGCACGGAACGCGGTTTCGCCTATTCGCAGGACGCGCCGCTGGACATGCGGATGGACCCGACCACCGGGTTCACCGCGGCCGACGTGCTCAACACCTACGCGCCCGGCGAGCTGATCCGGATCCTGCGCGACTACGGCGAGGAACGCTTCGCGCAGCGGATCGTCCGCGCCGTGGTGGCGGAACGGGAAAAGGAACCGTTCACCCGCAGCGGCAGGCTGGTCGAACTGCTCTATTCGGCGGTTCCGGCGGCGAGCAGGCGCACCGGCGGGCATCCGGCGAAGCGCACCTTCCAGGCGTTGCGGATCGAGGTCAACGGCGAGCTGGAAGTGCTGCGCCGGGCGATGCCCGCGGCGCTGGGCGCGCTGGCGATGGACGGCCGGATCGTCGTCGAGTCCTACCAGTCCCTCGAGGACCGGCTGGTGAAGCAGGCGCTCGCGGAACTGGCGAAATCCCGGACGCCGGAAGGGCTTCCGGTCGAACTGCCCGGGCACGGGCCGGAATTGAAACTCCTCACCCGGGGAGCGGAGAAAGCCGGCGAGAGCGAAATCGAGCACAACCCGCGGGCCGCCTCGGTGCGGTTGCGCGCAGCACAACGGATCGGAGAGCCGCGATGACCGCACCTGCGAAGTCCCGCCGCTCGTCGTCGACCGCTGCGGAGCGGGCGCCGCGGAACACCGTCACCGAGGCCGACGCCCCGGGCCGGCGGCGCACTACGGCCGCCGAGCGCGCGTACGCCCGGCGGGCGCAGCGAGCCGACCTGCTGCGGCAGCGCGCGCCGAAAAAGCCTGTCGCCGAACCGGAAACCGTCGAAACGAAGACCGCGGGCCCGCGGTTCAAGCTGCGCTGGCCGCAGTCGCGCGCGTCGTTCGTGCTCGTGATGATGGGGCTGCTGGCGGTCGGCGTCGCCGCGACGCTGTGGTTCACCACGCAGGCGATCGCCGATTCGTACCGGCTCGAAAAACTGCGCACGGACAGCGCTTCTCTGATGGAGACGAAGGACCGGCTGGAACGCGAAGTCGCGAAAGCCCAGTCCCCGGCGTCTCTCGCGCCCGCGGCCAAGCAGCTGGGCATGGTGCCCGGCGGCGACCCGGCGCGCATCGTCGTCGGCAAGGACGGCAAGACGACCGTGGTCGGCGAACCGAAGAAGGCCCAGCCGGACGAGCAGGACTCGGCCGCGCCCCCGGCGCAGCCGGCCGCTCCGCCGGAGGGCGGCATTGAAGGCGACCTGTCGGGCACGCCCGCGGGGACCGCAGGAGGACAGTGATGGCGGCAGGCGGCAACAGCCGTTCCCGGGCGGCGGGCAGCGCGCGGCGGACTTACGCCGCGGGCACCCGCCGCGCGGTCGCGAAACGGGGCAACGGCGGACAGCGCAGCCGGTTTTCCGCGGTGCGCATCATGCTCGTCGTGCTGATGGTGGTCGCGGGCGCGAAACTGGTGCAGGTGCAGTGGTTCGAGGCCCCCGCGCTGTCCGCGGCGGCCGAACGGCAGCGCACGCTCACCATCGACATCCCGGCCCAGCGCGGGTCCATTGTGGACCGCAACGGGGCGAAACTGGCGTTCAGCGTGGAAACCCGGACGCTGTCGGTGAACCTCAAAGCGCTGCACAAGTCGATGGACGAGTACGCGAAGAAGTACCCGGACAAGGGCCGCAACTTCGAAACCGAGGTCTCCGGCGCGGCGAAGCTGATCGCGCAGAAGCTCCCGCACCTCACCACCGAGGCCGAACAGCTGGCGCTGCTGCACAAACAGCAGTCCTTCACCTACCTCGTCGACAACGTCGAGCCCTCGGTGGCCGACCAGATCGTCAAGAAGTACGCGTGGATCAGCGTGGAGAAGCGCGCCAAGCGCGAGTACCCGGGCGACACGCTCGCGTCGAACATCGTCGGCCTGTCGAACTGGCGGATGGACGACCCCGATGTGTCGAAGCACAACCTGCACGGCGTGATCGGGCTGGAGAAATCGCGCGACTCTGACCTGGCGGGAACGCCCGGCCGCGAGATCGTGAACACCCAGAACGGCAACGACAATCTGTACCTGCCGGGCACCGAGCACGTGCTCACCGCCGCCGTCCCGGGCTCCGACCTCCAGCTGACCATAGATTCCGATCTGCAGTTCGAACTGCAGCGCCAGCTGGCCGACTACGTCTCGAAGTCGAACGCCAAGGGCGGGCAGGCGGTCATCATGGACGCGAAGACGTCCGAGGTGTACGCGCTGGCCGACGCCAGCACGTTCAACCCGAACGACCCGTCCACGATCAAGGACGACCTGCTCAACAACCGCCCGGTCACCACGCCGTACGAACCCGGTTCGGTGAACAAGGTGGTCACCGCGACCGCGGCGATCGACAACAAGATCGCCACGCCCACCTCGACGCTGGAGGTGCCGGGCTCGATCAAGGTCGCCGACCGCACGGTGCACGACGCGTGGCCGCACGGCACCCAGACGTTCACCACCACCGGCGTGTTCGCGAAATCCTCCAACGTCGGCACGCTGGAACTCGCGCAGCAGGTCGGCCCGGACCGGTATCTGGAGCTGCTGAAGAAATTCGGCATCGGGCAGAAGACCGGCATCGGCCTCCCCGGCGAGAGCTCCGGATACGTGCCGCCGCGCAAGGACTGGTCGGCGTCCACGTTCGGCAACCTGCCGATCGGGCAGGGCCTTTCGATGACCGTGGTGCAGATGGCCGGGATGTACCAGGCGATCGCGAACGACGGCCTGCGCGTCGAACCGCGGATCGTGAAGGCGAAGAAGAACCCGGACGGCTCCGTGACGCCGGAAGCGCCGCCGAAGACCGAGCGCGTGGTGAGCCCGGAAACCGCGAAAACGGTGCGGGACATGCTGCGTTCGGTCGTGCAGAACGCCAAGAGCCCGAACTCGGGCACCGCGCCCTCGGCCGGGCTGGAGGGCTACCAGGTCTCCGGCAAGACCGGCACCGGCCAGCAGATCGACCCGCGCACCAAGGCTTACAGCTCGAGCCTGGCGAACATCACCTTCGCCGGCATCCTGCCCGCCGACCACCCGCGGTTCGTCGTCGGCATCCGGCTCGACGCGCCCGACACCTCGCTGCCCGCCGGGCATTCCGCGGGGCCGCTGTTCCACTCCATCGCGTCGTACCTGTCGCAGCGGTACCAGATTCCGCTGTCCGACGGGCCGTCGCCGGTGGTGCCGCTCGTCGTCGGCTGACCGCCGGGCTGCTTGGCTTGACGCGACTCCGCAAACGTCCGTGAAGGGCTCCTTGAGGGAATCAGATTCCTTCAAGGAGCCCTTCACGGACGTTTGCGGGAATGGAGAGCCGCGCGAGGCTGGGGCCGACAAGACCCCAATGTGGCATTGGGTGCGCTCAACGCACCGAACGCCACATTGGGTGCGCGGGACGCACCCAATGCCACATTGGGGCGGGGTCGGGCGATCGTCCACACGGGCCGGTGCGGGCCGAGGAAAGGCTTGTGCCGCAACGATCTTGAGCGGTCGATATAGCACATCGGTGGCGGCCGCGCGCGTTCGCCGTACCGCGTTGGGTCACCCGGATCCGGCCTCGGTAACCTCTCCGGCGTGTCCGTGTCCTCGTCCCAGCCCCGAAGCGGGCCCGCCGCCGCGTCGCTGCCGGACAGCCCGGCCAAGGCAGCCGCCGCGCCGCCCCGGCCGGCCCGGATCGACCCGGTCCCGCTGGCCACTCTGCTCGCCCGTGCGGGAGCCCGGCTCATCGCCGACCGTCCCGAGGCCGCCGACCTCACCGTTACCGGCACCACGCTGCGTGCGCAGCACGTGCTCCCCGGTGACCTGTTCGCCGGCCTCCCCGGAGCCCGCGCGCACGGAGCCGACTTCAGCGACCAGGCCCTCGCCGCCGGAGCCGCGGCCGTCCTGACCGACCCGAGCGGAGCCGACCGGCCCGCGCTGCGCGACGCGCCGGTGCCCGTTCTCGTGCACCCGGACCCGCGCGCCGCGCTCGGCGAGATCGCCGCGTGGATCTACGGCGAGCCGTCGCTGCACCTTTCCGTCCTCGGCGTCACCGGCACCTCCGGCAAGACCACCACCTCCTATCTGGTCGACGCGGGCCTGCGCGCCGCCGGGCGCACCACCGGCCTGATCGGCACGGTCGAGACCCGCATCGCCGGCGAGCGCCTGGCCAGCGGGTTCACCACGCCGGAGGCCCCGGACCTGCAGGCGCTGCTCGCGGTGATGCTGGAGCGCGGCGTGACGCACGTGCCGATGGAGGTGTCCAGCCACGCGCTGGCGCTCGGCCGGGTCAACGGCACCCGGTTCGCGGTCGGCGCGTTCACGAACCTGTCGCAGGACCACCTCGATTTCCACAAGGACATGGAGGAGTACTTCGCCGCCAAGTCCCTGCTGTTCGACGGCCGGTCCACGACCGAGGTCGTCGTGGTCGACAGCGCGTGGGGGCAGGCGCTGCTCACGCCGCAGACGGTGACCGTGTCGATCGAAGCCGGGGCCGACGCGCTGTGGCGGGCCGCCGACATCGAGGCGACCCCGGCCGGGGAGCAGACCTTCACGCTGCTCGGGCCGGACGGGCTCAGCCGCGCGGCGAAGATCCCGCTGCCGGGCACGTTCAACGTCGCCAACGCGGTCCTCGCGGCGGCGATCCTGGACAGCGCGGGCATCGATGCCGACGACATCGTCGCCGGGCTCGCCGCGGTGGAGGTGCCCGGCCGGATGGAGCGGGTCTACCTCGGCCAGGAGTTCACCGCGGTGGTCGACTACGCGCACAAACCGGCCGCGGTGGCACAGGGCCTCGACGCCCTGCGCGCCCGCACCGAAGGCAAGATCATCACCGTGCTCGGCTGCGGCGGCGACCGCGACACCGCGAAGCGCCCGATGATGGGCGAGGCCGCGGTGCGCCGCAGCGATCTGCTGATCGTGACCGACGACAACCCGCGTTCGGAGGATCCGGCCGCGATCCGCGCCGCGATGCTGGCCGGGGCCCGCGCCGTCGGGCCCGCGGCGGGCGGCGAGGTGCTGGAGATCGGCGACCGGCGCGAGGCGATCGCGCACGCGGTGTCGGCCGCCGGGCCGGGCGACATCGTCCTGATCGCAGGCAAGGGCCATGAGACCGGCCAGGAGGCCCAGGGTGTGGTGCACCCGTTCTCCGACCGGGACGAGCTGGAGGCCGCCATCCGCAAGCGTCTCGAGGTGACCGCGTGATCGAGCTGAGCCTGGCCGAGATCGCCGACGTCGTCGGCGGCAGGCTGCACCGCACCGAAGGATCCGCTGTCGTGACCGGCAGCGTCGAATTCGACACCCGCGAGCTCGGCCCGGGCGGGCTGTTCCTCGCTCTTCCCGGCGAACGCGTCGACGGGCACGATTTCGCCGCGAAGGCGGTCGAAGCCGGCGCGGCGGGCGTGCTGGCCGCGCGGGAGGTCGACGCTCCGGCGATCGTCGTGCCGCCGCTGCCGCCGGGGCAGGGCAACTCCGGGTCGGTCGCGCTGACCGGCGACACCGACGGCTCCGGCGCCGCCGTGCTGGCCGCGCTGGCCAAGCTCGCGCGGCACGTCGTCGACCGGCTGGCGGCGGGCGGGCTGACCGTCATCGGCGTCACCGGGTCGTCCGGCAAGACCTCGACCAAGGACGTCATCGCGCAGCTGATCGAGCCGATGGGCCCGACGGTCGCGCCGCCTGGGTCGTTCAACAGCGAACTGGGCCACCCGTGGACCGCGCTGCGCGCCGACGCGTCGACCAGGTTCCTCGTGCTGGAGATGTCCGCGCGCGGGGTTGGGCACATCGCCGAGGCGGCCGCGACCACCCCGCCACGGATCGGCGCGGTGCTCAACGTCGGCAGTGCGCACGTCGGCGAGTTCGGCTCTCGCGAGGGCATCGCGAAGGCGAAGGGCGAGCTGGTCGAAGCGCTGCCGGAAGACGGTCTCGCGGTGCTGAACCTGGACGACCCGCTGGTCTCGGCGATGGCGAGCCGCACGAAGGCCCGCGTCGTCGGCGTGGGGGAGTCGGCCGGGGCGCAGGTCCGGGCCGCCGACATCACGGTCGACGACGAGGCCCGCCCGTCGTTCCGGCTGATCACGCCCGAGGGCGAGGCCCAGGTGACGCTGCCGCTGCACGGCGAGCACCACGTCGGCAACGCGCTGTCGGCCGCCGCCGTCGCGCGCGAGCTCGGCGCGACCACCGAGGAGATCGCACAGCGGCTGTCGTCGCTGCAGCGGCGCTCGGAGCGCCGGATGGAGGTCACCACCCGCGCGGACGGCGTCACGATCCTCAACGACTCGTACAACGCCAACCCGGAATCGGTCCGGGCCGGGCTGAAGGCGCTGGCCTCGATGAGCCGTTCCGGCCGCCGCGCCTGGGCGGTGCTCGGCGTGATGGGCGAGCTGGGCGAGGACTCGGTGACCGCGCACGATTCGATCGGGCGGCTCGTGGTCCGGCTCAACATCGAGAAGCTCGTCGTGGTCGGCCAGGACGCGGCCGCCATGCACCAGGGCGCGCTCCAGGAGGGTTCCTGGGGCGAGGAGTCGGTGCTGGTACCCGATGTCGAGGCCGCTGCCGCCGTACTGCATGATCAGCTCCGTCCCGGGGACGTGGTGCTGGTCAAGGCCTCCAAGGCCGCCGGTCTCTGGCGGGTGGCCGAAGCGCTGCTGGCCGATCCGGAAACCGGCCCCGGTCCCTCCTCCACGTTGAATTCCGAACGCTCGAACGGTGGTCACGCGTGATCAACATCATGATCGCGGCCGCGGCGGGTCTGCTGGTCTCGATCCTGCTCACGCCCTACCTCATCCGGGTTTTCTCGCGGCAGGGCTTCGGCCAGGAGATCCGCGAGGAAGGCCCGCAGGGGCACAAGTCGAAGCGCGGCACGCCGACCATGGGCGGCGTCGCGATCATCATCGCGATGGTCGCGGGCTATTTCGTCGCGCACCTGATCACGTGGATCGGCAACTCGCGCTCGGCCGCGCCCTCGGCGTCCGGCCTGCTCGTGCTGATGCTCGCGGTCGGGCTCGGCGTGGTCGGCTTCCTCGACGACTTCATCAAGATCCGCAAGCAGCGCAACCTCGGGCTGAACAAGACCGCGAAGCTGGTCGGCCAGCTCGTCGTCACCATCCTGTTCGCGGTGCTGTCGCTGCAGTTCAAGGACGCGCAGGGGCTGACCCCGGCCTCGCAGAGCCTGTCCTACGTCCGCGACCTGGCGCTGATCACGTTCCCGTCGGTCGTGTTCGTGATCTTCTGCTACATCGTCATCTCCGGCTGGTCGAACGCGGTGAACTTCACCGACGGCCTCGACGGGCTGGCCGGCGGCGCGGCGGCGATGGTGCTCGCGACGTACGTGGTCATCTCGTTCTGGCAGGCCCGGCTCTCCTGCTCGACGCAGCCGCTGCCGGCCTGCTACGACGTGCGCGACCCGCTCGACCTCGCCGTCGTCGCGGCGGCGGCCACCGGGGCCTGCATCGGGTTCCTGTGGTGGAACGCGGCCCCGGCGAAGATCTTCATGGGCGACACCGGGTCGCTCGCCCTCGGCGGCCTCGTCGCCGGACTCTCCATGACCACCCGCACCGAACTGCTCGCCATCGTCATCGGCGGCCTGTTCATGGTCGAGATGATCTCGGTGGTCACGCAGATCGCGGTCTTCCGCACGACGCGGCGGCGGCTGTTCCGGATGGCCCCGTTCCACCACCACTTCGAGCTGGCCGGGTGGGCGGAAACCACGGTGATCATCCGGTTCTGGCTGCTCTCGGCGATCTGCTGCATGTTCGGGCTCGGGCTGTTCTACAGCGAGCAGC
This sequence comes from Amycolatopsis sp. NPDC054798, assembly GCF_053611505.1. Lineage (NCBI taxonomy): Bacteria > Bacillati > Actinomycetota > Actinomycetes > Pseudonocardiales > Pseudonocardiaceae > Amycolatopsis > Amycolatopsis sp. NPDC054798. The sequence goes on from NZ_JBSHAM010000089.1 coordinate 27,009, forward strand.
TCAACTTCGGGGGCTGATCCGTGCTGGAGCTGGACGGCAAACACGTTCTGGTCGCGGGTGCGGGGGTCACCGGGAAGTCGGTCGTCCCCGTGCTGCGCGAGCTGGGCGCGCGGGTCACGGTCACCGACGGCAATGCCGAGCGGCTCGCCGAACTGAAGGACCTGGACGCCGAGCTGGCGCCGGGCCTGACCGAGCCCCCGGCGGACACCGCGCTCGTGGTGACCAGCCCGGGCTGGCGGCCGTCGTCCCCGCTGCTGGTCGCGGCGGCCGAGGCGGGCGTCGAGGTGATCGGCGACGTCGAGCTGGCGTGGCGGATCGGGCAGCTGCGCGAGCATCCGCCGGCCTGGCTGGTGATCACCGGGACCAACGGCAAGACGACCACGGTCGGGATGCTGGAGTCGATCCTGCGCGCGGCCGGCGCGGACGCGGTGGCCTGCGGCAACGTCGGCTACCCGGTGCTCGACGCGGTCCGCGGCGGGCATCAGGTGCTGGCCGTCGAGCTGTCGAGCTTCCAGCTGCACTGGTCGTCCACGATCGCGCCGGACGCCTCGGTGGTGCTGAACCTCGCCGAGGACCACCTCGACTGGCACGGCTCGATGGAGGAGTACGCCGCGGCGAAGGGCCGCGCGCACCGTCATTCGCGGGCTGTCGTGCACAACGTCGACGATCCGTGGTCCACGCGGCTCGCCGAGGAACACGCGCCCGGGGACGCGCGGCGGATCGGGTTCGTGCTCGACACCCCGCGCGCCGGGGAGCTGGGCCTGGTCGAAGACCTGCTGGTGGACCGCGCGTTCGGGGCCGACCCGGACACGAGCGCCGACGAGCTGGCCGAGATCGCCGACGTCCGCCCGGCCGGCCCGCACAACCTCGCGAACGCGCTCGCCGCGGCCGCACTGGCCCGTGCACACGGCGTGACGCCCGCAGCGGTGCGGAAGGGGCTGCGCGAGTACCAGCCCGCGCCGCACCGCGCGGTGGAGGTCGCCGAGAGCGGCGGCGTCCGCTACGTCAACGACTCGAAGGCCACCAACCCGCACGCCGCGCTCGGCTCGCTGCTCGCGCACGAAAGCGTGGTCTGGATCGCCGGCGGGCAGCTCAAAGGCGCGTCGGTGGACGAACTGGTCGCCGCGGTCGGCCCTCGGCTGCGCGCGGCGGTCCTGCTGGGCGTCGATTCACCCGTGATCGAAGCCGCTCTCGCGCGACACGCGCCGGATGTCCCGGTCAACCGCCTCCTTCCGGGTGACGATGAGCCCATGACTGCGGCGGTGAATGCGGCCAGCGCCCTGGCTCGTCCTGGTGACGTGGTGCTTCTCGCGCCCGCCGCCGCCTCGCTGGACATGTTCCGCGGCTACGGAGCGCGCGGCGACGCGTTCGAAGCCGCGGTGCGCGCTCTGGCCGACGGCGCGGCGGGGGCGGCGGATGACAGTCGTTGACGGAGAGAAGCCCCGCCCGCGGCGCGCCCGCAAGGAAAGCCCGTTCGTCGCGCTCCGGATCGCGCTGACCGCCTGGCTTTCCCGGCCGCTGGCGTCGTTCCACCTGGTGCTGGCGCTGACCGGCATCCTCACCGTGATCGGCGCGGTGATGGTGCTGTCCGCGTCGTCGGTGGCCTCCTACAACCCGAAGACCGGCAGCGGCGTGTACTCGCTGTTCTTCCGGCACCTGATGTTCGTCGCGATCGGCGGGGTCGTGTTCTGGGTCGGCCTGCGGGTCCGGCTCGAGCGGATCCGCCGGATGTCGGCGACCATGACGGTGGCCTGCCTCGGCCTGCTGCTGCTGGTGCTGACGCCGCTCGGGTCGACGGTGAACGGCTCGCAGGGCTGGTTCAAGCTCGGCGTGTTCACCTTCCAGCCGGTCGAGGCGGCGAAGGTGGCGCTGGCCTTCTGGGGCGCGCACATCCTGGTGATCAAGTACAACGTGCTGCACCAGTGGCGGCATCTGCTGGTTCCGGTGGTGCCGGTGGCGCTGCTGATGTTCGCACTGGTGATGCTGCAGCCCGATCTCGGCGGCACGATCACCCTCGCGGTGGTGCTGCTCGGCCTGCTGTGGTTCGCCGGCGCGCCGAAACGGCTCTTCGGGGTGATCCTGGCCGGCGGCCTGAGCGGCGTGCTGGTGCTGGCGATCATCGCGCCCTACCGGCTCGCCCGGGTGATGTCGTTCCTGTCGCCGGACGCCGACACCTCGGCCGAGGGGTTCCAGGCGAACCAGGCCAAGCTCGCGCTCGCCGACGGCGGGCTGTTCGGCAAGGGGCTCGGGCAGGGCGCGTCGAACTGGGGCTATCTGCCGAACGTGCAGAACGACTTCATTTTCGCCCTCATCGGCGAGGAACTGGGCTTCGTGGGCTGCGCGGTGGTGCTCGCGCTGTTCGCCGGCATCGCCGTGGTCGGCCTGCGCATCGCCACCCGCAACATCGACCCGTGGATCCGGATCGTCGCGGGCACGCTGACGGTGTTCCTCGTCGCGCAGGCGGCCATCAACATCGGCTACGTGGTCGGGCTGCTGCCGGTCACCGGCGTCACGCTGCCGCTGATCTCCTACGGCGGCACGTCGCTCGTGATCACCATGCTCATCATGGGCGTGCTGGCCAACGCCGCGCGGCACGAACCCGAGGCGGTGGCCGCACTGCGCTCGCACGGGCCGGGTAAATTCGGACGCCTGCTGCGGCTGCCCGCGCCCGATCCGTACCGTCCGCCGTCCTCCCGCAAGGGAACTCGCACGGCAGGGAGCGGGACGAGGGCAGCCCGGCCGGCGCCGCGTGCGGCCCGGCCGGCGCCGGCACAGGAACGCCGCCGGTCGGCGCGGCGGACTACAGGGAACCGCGGTGCCCGGGGCACCGCGAACCGGAGAGGTCATTGGTGAGCAAGCCCGTCAAGGGAACCGAGAGGTCGGCAGCGGGCCGGGCTCCGGTCGTCGTGGTCGCAGGCGGGGGCACCGCCGGGCACATCGAGCCCGCGCTCGCGCTGGCGGACGCCGTGAAGCGGCTGCGCCCGGACGCCGAGGTGATCGCCCTCGGCACGGAACGCGGCCTGGAGAACAAGCTCGTGCCCGCGCGCGGGTACCCGCTGGAGCTGATCCCGCCGGTCCCGATGCCGCGCAAGCCGACGCCGGAGCTGTTGCGGCTGCCGCTGAAGGTGCGCGACGCGGTCCGCCGCACCCGCGAGGTGCTGGACCGGGTGCACGCGGACGTCGTGGTCGGCTTCGGCGGTTACGTCGCGCTGCCGGCGTACCTCGCCGCGCGCGGCCGCGTGCCGATCGTGGTGCACGAGGCGAACAAATCCGCTGGGCTGGCGAACAAGGTCGGCGCGCGGTTCGCCGCTCGCGTCGCGGTCGCGGTGCCGGGCACGCCGCTGCCGAAGGCCGAGGTGGTGGGCATTCCGCTGCGCCGCTCGATTACCTCGCTGGACCGGGCCGCGCTGCGCGCCGAGGCGCGCGAGTTCTTCGAGCTGGACCCGGACGCGCCGACGCTGCTGGTGTTCGGCGGTTCGCAGGGCGCGGCGTCGATCAACTCCGCGATTTCCGGTGCGGCGAAGGACTTCGCCGAGGCCGGCGTCGGCGTGCTGCACGCGCACGGACCGAAGAATTCCCTTGTGGTGCAAGAGTTTCCCGGCCGCCCGCCGTACGTGCCGGTGCCGTACCTGGAGCGGATGGACCTGGCCTACGCCGCGGCGGACGCGGTGGTGTGCCGGTCCGGCGCGATGACCGCGGCCGAGGTGTCCGCGGTCGGGCTGCCCGCGGTGTTCGTCCCGCTGCCGCACGGCAACGGCGAGCAGGCCGTCAACGCCCAGCCCGCGGTCGACGCGGGCGCGGCGCTGATGGTCGCCGACGCCGACCTCACCGCGGAGAAGGTCGCCGAACTGGTGATCCCGCTGGTGACCGACGCCAGCCGGGTCGCCGCGATGAGCGCGGCCGCCGTCGGGCTCGGCCACCGCGAGGCCGACGAGACCCTCGCCCGCATCGTTTTGGAGGCCGCCGGTGCCTGACACGCCCGAACTGCCCGCGCAGCTGCGCCGGGCGCACCTGATCGGGATCGGCGGGGCCGGGATGTCCGGCATCGCGCGGATCCTGCTCGCCCGCGGCGCGGCCGTGTCCGGGTCGGACGCCAAGGAGTCGCGCGCGCTGCTTTCGCTGCGCGCGCAGGGTGCGACGCTGTTCGTCGGCCAGACCGCGGAAAACCTCGCCGAGCTGGGCGAACCGCCGTCAGCCGTCGTGGTGTCCACCGCGATCAAGGAGACCAACCCGGAACTCGCCGCGGCCCGCGAGCGCGGCATCCCGGTGCTGCACCGGGCGCAGGCGCTGGCCGGGCTGATGGCCGGGCACCGCGTCGCGTGCATCGCCGGAACGCACGGCAAGACGTCGACTACCTCGATGCTCACCGTGGCGCTGCAGAACTGCCGGATGGACCCGTCGTTCGCGATCGGCGGCGACCTCAACGAATCCGGGGCCAACGCGCACCACGGCGAGGGCGGCGTGTTCGTCGCGGAGGCCGACGAGAGCGACGGTTCCTTCCTCACGTACACGCCGTCGGTGGCGGTGGTGACGAACGTCGAGCCCGATCACCTCGACCACCACGGCACCGCCGAGGCGTACGTGAAGGTGTTCAGCGACTTCGTCGGCCAGATCGAGCCGGGCGGATTGCTGATCGTGTGCGCGGACGACGAGGGCGCGGCCCGGCTGGGCGACGAGGCCGCCGCGGCCGGCGTGCGGGTGCGGCGTTACGGCCGTGCCGCTTCCGGCGACGGCGACGTGCGCGTGCTCGACTACGCGCCCGCGCCGGACGGCGGTGTCGTGCGGATCGCGCTGGACGGCGAAGAACACGACCTGCGGGTCGCGGTTCCGGGGGAGCACATGGCGCTCAACGCGGTCGCCGCGCTGCTCGCCGGGCTCGAACTGGGCGCGCCGCTGGACGGCATGGCCGCCGGGCTCGCCGCGTTCGGCGGGGTGCGCCGCCGGTTCGAGTTCAAGGGCCGCGCGGGCGACGTCCGCGTGTACGACGATTACGCCCACCACCCGACCGAGGTGGCCGCGCAGCTGCGCGCGGTGCGCACGGCCGCGGGCAGCGGCCGGGTCGTCGTGGTGTTCCAGCCGCACCTGTTCTCGCGCACGCAGACCTTCGCGGCCGAGTTCGCCGAGGCGTTGTCTCTGGCCGACGAGGTCGTGGTGCTCGACGTCTTCGGCGCGCGCGAGGAGCCGGTGCCGGGCGTGACCGGCGCGCTGATCGCCGACCGGGTGACCGTGCCGGTGCACTACCAGCCCGCCTTCGACGTGGCCGCCGGCCTGGTCGCGGACCTCGTGCGGCCGGGCGACCTCGCGGTCACCATGGGCGCGGGCGACGTGACGCAGCTGGGCCCGGAGATCCTGGCCGAGCTGGACCGGAGGGCCTCGGGAGCATGACCGGGACCAGGCAGCGCCGTCGCGCGCCCGCGCCTCGCGCGGGCGAGGAACAGCGTGCTGCCCTGGCCCGGGAACGACGGGGGCGGCGGACCGAAGAGGAACGCCAGCGCACCCGCGCCCGCACCGCCGCGCGTTCGGGCCGGGCGAAGCGGGCCGCGGCGCGGAAGACTCGGCCCACCCGGGGCAGGGAGATCCGCCGCCGCTGGGTGGCGCTGCTGACCGTGGTCACCTTGCTGGCGCTGGGTTATCTGCTGTTCTTCAGCTCGCTGCTTGCGGTGAAGACGATCGAGGTGCAGGGCGCGAAAACGGTGTCGGCGGACCAGATCCGCGCGACCGCCGCGGTGCCGCCGGGGCAGCCGATGCTGCGCGCGGACGTCGACGGGATCCGCGACCGGGTGGCCCAGATGCCGGGCATCGCGACGGTCGAGGTGTCCCGGTCGTGGCCGACGACGCTGGAGATCGCGGTGACCGAACGGACCGCGATCGCGTTCTTCGACAGCGGCCCCGGCGGCGACGGGGTGCACCTGGTCGACGGCGGCGGCGTGGTGTTCAAGACGGTGAAGACCCGGCCGGCCGGGCTGCCCGAGCTGAAACTGCCGAAGGTGTCGGTGGACGATCCGGTCACCCGCGCGGTCACCGCGGTGCTCGGGGTGCTGCCGGAACAGCTGCTGAAGCAGACCAAGACGGTGACCGCGCAGACTCCGGCGAGCGTCGAGTTCACGCTCTCGACCGGCAAGACTGTGCGGTGGGGGAACTCGGAGAACACCGATCGCAAGGCGAAGGTGCTGGCTGCGCTGCTGACGCAGCAGGGCAAGGTCTACGACGTATCCGCACCGGAGCTGCCGACCATCACCTCGTGAGTGCCCCTTCTCGCTGGGATGGGCACTCGCGAGGCTGAACTGGCACTGAATTCTCGTATGCCGTACGCTTGTTGTGTTCGTACGCCATACGAGAAGGTGGGGGCATGACGGTTCTGGTGACGGGTGCGACCGGCAGCGTCGGACGGCTGGTGGTCGACGAGCTGGTGGCTCGCGGGGTGCCGGTGCGGGCGCTGACGGTGGATCCGGAGCGGGCGGCGCTGCCTGAAGGAGTCGAGGTGGTGGTCGGGTCGCTGGCCAAGCCTTCGACGTTGCAGGCTGCCCTGAGCGGGGTCGAAGCGGTGTATTTGGCTCCGTACGCGCGGACTGTTTCGCGGTTTTGCGAGCTGGCCGGGGAGGCTGGGATCCGGCGGGTGGTCGCGTTGTCCGGGTCGAGCGTCGGGCAAGAGCATTCAGCGTCCAGCGGGCACACGTACGGCGCGGTCGAGGCGGCGGTGGACGCGGCGGGGTTCGACCGGACGTTTTTGCGGCCGGGGGCGTTCATGAACAATTCGCTGGGGTGGGCGGAGTCGATCCGGGAGCGCCGGGAGGTCCGAGCGGCTTATCCGGGGGCTACGCAGACGCCGATCGATTTGGGGGATATCGCGGCGGTGGCCGCGCATGTGCTGGCCGGGGAGGGGCATGTGGGGCGGACTTACGAGCTGAGCGGGCCGGAGGGGATTTCGCTCGAGCGGATGGTCGCGGTCATCGGGGAGGCGCTGGGGGAGCCGGTGCGGTTTGTGGAGTTGACGCCGGAGGAGCAGGCGGCGGAGTGGGCCGGGGCGGGGTATCCGGAGGGGGTGGCGGAGTGGTTGCTGGGGATGTTCGCGGAGACTGCGGAGCGGCCGGAGGAGCCGACTGGGGTGGTGGAGGAGTTGCTGGGGCGGCCGGGGGTTTCGTTTGCGGAATGGGCTAAGGGGAATGTTGCGGCGTTTTCCTGAGGGGGTTGGGGGGGTCGGCACGTCGCCTGGCGGCGACATTGCTC
>NZ_JBSHAM010000090.1:0-32630 GCF_053611505.1 Amycolatopsis sp. NPDC054798
CTGCCCTGCGGAGTCCGGACTTTCCTCGGACCGGGAGAACCCGGGCCGCGACCGTCCTGCCAGCTCGTCCGCCGAAACAGCCTACCCGGGGGACGACGCGGTCCCGCAGCTCGAATCGCCGCGCTGCGTGCCCGATGCGCTCTACACTCGCCCGCATGCGGTTGGACGAGGTCGACCGGGCCCGCGCCCTGATCGAGCGGCAGCTCTCGGAGAACCACGCGGACGCGGCCGAGGGACGCGATTTTGCGTTCGAGTTCCGGCCGGGGCTGGAGGCGGATGAGCGTGCTGTGCAGCGCGAAGCCGCGGCGCACGAGGCGGAGCGGGCGGTCCGTGACAGCGGACGTCTGCCGCACGGGTACATGGTGAGGGTCGCGTCCACGTTGACGTTCGATGGCGACGTGGCGGCGCAGCGGGACCTGGTGATCTGCCCGGAATGCGGGGCGGAGCGGGGTCACCGGCTGTGGGCGCGCGGCGATGCCGAGCACTCGGCGTGGCTGGTCTGCGAGGCCGGGCACGAGTGGACGCACGAGAAGGTCGTCTACGACTGGGTGCGCCTGGTCCTCGACCGGACCGAGGCGCTGCGGTCCGCCACGGGCGGCGAGACGCCGGCGGTCGTCCTCGACCATGCCCGGCTCAAGCTCGACGCGGGCCCGCGCTATCTCGTCTGGCCGTCCGGCAGCTGACTCCGCTCCTGGGCGAGCAGGCCTCTACATCACCAGGTTCGGGCCGAACGCATCGTGCACGTCCGCGGGCAGGCCGAGCAGTGCGGTGCCGCTCGCGACGACGGATGCCGGGCGGGTGTCCTCGAGGTCGGCGAGGCCGGCCGCGGGGTTCAGCGAGTCGGGGCCGATCCAGCCGTCGACGGCCGGGGCCGGCCAGGGCAGGGCGGGGCGGGCGGCGGCGCGCACCGCGGCCAGGGAGACGCGCAGGCTGCGCCGGGGGCGGGCGAGGTGCAGGGCGAGGCTGATCGCGGCGAAGCGGGTCGTGGCGTCCTCGCCGGGGATGTGCACGTCGTTCGTGCCGACCGTGCCGGCGAGCAGCAGTTCCCGGTCGAGCACTTCGACGCAGCCGTGCACGCGCGCGTTCTCGGTGGTCCACCGCCCGTCGAAGCGGGTGTCGTTGACCTGGGCGAGCAGGCCGTCTGTCCGGTGGACCCACAGCTGCACCCGGTGCCGGTCGTCCAGCTGCGCGTCGTGGATGTAGTCGAACCCTTCGTCGGCGAGCACGGCGCGCAGCCGCTGCGGGCGGTTCGAGGTCACGTCGTCCAGCGCGGCCAGCTCGCCGTCCGGAGCCCAGTGCGCGGTGACCAGGGGCAGCCAGTCGAGCAGCTGCTCGCGCAGCTCGCCCTCGACCGCGTGCCCCGTGGTGGAGTCCAGCGGGACGGTCAGCTTCGGCGCCGGTGCCCCGTAGGCCCGCATCGCCTCGTCCAGCCGGTCGAGCTTGTCTTCCTCGGCGCGCCGGTCGGCCGCGTCGCGGACGCCGCCCGGGGGCTGCATCGCCTGATCCGGGTGCTCGGCGCGCCATCGGCGGCTGCGTGCCATGTACTCCTGCAGCCGGCCGATCGCCGCCGCGCCGCGCTCCGCCGCGGAGTCGCCGGTCATCCGCCGGCGCCGCTGACGGCGACGGCGGTCAGCAGTGCGGACAGGTCGCCGCCGCTCGCCCAGATCCGTTCGAGGCTCGGGACGCGGGCGATGAGGCCCGCCACGTCCCCGAGGCCGCGGTCGGTCACCGGTTCGCCGGCGGCGAGCGCGGCTTCGGCGCCCCGGAAACGGTCCAGGCTGGCCAGCTCGTACCAGCGCTCGGCCGTCACGGCGAGCGGGTAGACGGCCCGCAGCACCGAGGGCAGGTCGGCCCGGGAGTCCGGTGCCGGCGGGCCGATCTCGTCGTCGGGCGATCCCCAGCCGCCGGCCACCATGGCGAGGCGGAGGGTCGAGGCGATGTACGTCATGCGCACCAACCGCTGATGCACCACGTCGGGAGACGGCGCCCTGGTCGAGATCTGGCCGACCGCCGGCCACAGATCGGTCGCGATCGACTGCTCGGCCGCGGTGGGCGCCCAGACCCGCTCGTCCAGCTGCCGCTTCGCCAGCTCCAGCCACGCACCGGCTGTCGCGCACTGCGCGTCGAACTGCCCCGGCTCGTCGGGCCGCGGCCGCTCGGCACCGAGGCGGGCCGCGGCCGGCGGGCGCATCCGCTCGTCCCAGTAGGCGGCATCGAGCGCGACGGGGCCGGCGCTGGTCTGGTCGACCGCGATCCATGCCGGGGTGCTCACCCGGAACAGCACCTGCTCGGGCGTGGCCGCGGCGATCGCCGCCTCCACCTGCTCGCGGGCGGCCCAGGGGTGTTCGGGCGTGCCGTAGCGGATCCGCCCGTCCGGGCCGCGCAGCCGCCAGCCCCCGGGCCACCACGCGGTCGCCGCGTCCGGCGCGCACGCGTGCCAGCGGGCCAGGGCCGAGTCCACGGCCAGGCGGGAGGTCCTGAGCGAGTCCGTGTCATGGAAATCGGCCGCATCGCCCATGCGGATGACCTCCTCCTGCGCTTCCAGGTACTGCTCGCGCAGCTGCTCGTACTCGGCCCTCGCGGCGGCGGCTGTCGGCGGCGGCGTGCTCATGCGTCGAATTCTTCCAGCCCGGGCGGTGTCGTGTCCGGCATCCCGCGCAGCGCGCGGACCGGAATCAGCTGACACGGCAGCACCAGCAACAGCCGGCCGTCGCGGGCATGCGCGTGCAGCTGGACGTCGACGATGCCGAGCAGCTCGTACCGGCAGGTCCGCAGCCAGCCCCGCAACACACCCGGACGCGGATGGTTGTCGACCCCCGACGCCCGCGCCCACAACGGCACGCCCATCCACCGCGGCCGGGAATCCGGCAGCCAGGCCGCGACCTCCACCTCGCACGGCACCGGCGGGTCCCGCAGCAACAGCGCGTTCCGCGGCTCCGCATCGGACTGGCCGCGCTCGAACAACACGACCCGCAGCAACTCATCGAACACCTGTTCGGACACAAGTGGACCATAACCCGCGACCCGCCGATCGGCGACGAAGACTTTGTCACGTCCCCCGCACGCGTGAGGCGCAGTTCCCTGACGGGAACCCGCAGCTCGCCCGTATCGCCCTTTGCGCTGGTGGATCATGGGGAGCATGGGCGAGGGACGTGACATTTTCGAGCGTGCGCAGCTCACGGTCGCGCGGCGGCGCGCGCGGGCGCAGCGGTGGCGGGCGCTGGCCGAGGTGCTGCGCGGCCCTGTGCTGGCCGCGGTCGGCTTGGTGGCGGTGCTGGCGTGGTGGTTGTCCGGGTGGGTGATGTGGCCGTGGGCGATCGGGCTGGGCGCACTGGCCGTGCTGGCCATGCTGCGGGTGCCGCGCAGGGCAGGGCCGGTCTGGACGCTCGCGGCCGTGGTCCTGGTCGTCGACGTCGCGTTCATGTGGTGGGTGTCGCCGTGGTGGTGGGCGGTCCTGGCCGGCACGGTGCTGACCGGGGCGGGCGCGGCCGCGGCGATCGCGACCCGGCTGCACGCCCGACGCCGGGAAACGCTGGCCGCGCTCGCGGCCGGGGTCGTGCTGCTCGCCGGCGGGATCGTGGGCCTGGCCGTCACCGCCGCCCAGGAACGCGCCGCCGCGGAACGCGAGCTGCAGGCCGCCCACGACGCGGCTGTGCCGCGGATCTTGCCCCGCACGCCCGCGTCGATGGTCAACTACCTGACCGAGCAGCTCGCGTTCCTGAGTCGCGACCAGCACGGAACCCCGGTGCCCGGCCAGCCCGGAGCGGCCGATCTGCGGGGACGTTTCTGCTTCGCGTTCGCGGAGACCGCGCAGGCGCAGCTCGCCGCCGCGCTGCGTGTCCCCGACTGCCCCGCCGCCGCGGACGCGCTCGCCCGCCAGGTCACCGGCCTGGCCTACACGAACGACGTCTGGCTGCCCGGCGGCACGGTCGACCGCGGCCCGGCAGGGATCACCGTGGACGCCTGCCGGCTGGACTTCTCCCCCGCGCTCGGCGGCGACGCCGGCACCGGTCCGCCAGGTCCGCAGCTCGGCCGCCTCACCCTGCAGCAGCAGGCCGGCGAAGGGCACCTGGTCGTCGGATACGCGCCATGTTCGCCGCACTGACGACAACCGGCGTCGTCGGGCCTTCTGAACAGCCTGTTGTCACGTCCCTAGCCTCAAAAAAGGCCGGCACCCCGGCGATCTGCCTGGGGTGTCGGCCGATGTGTCGAGTCTCCGGGCCTCAGCTGCGGTCGCGCGGCTGATCGCTGTTCTTGAGTTCGTCGATCGCGCGACTGACCGCACGGTCGATGTCGAATTTTCCTGCGTCGCCTTGGCTTTCGTGGCGCAGGCCGTTGAACCGCCTGAGTTCCATCGTGAGGCGGCCGAGGCTGGCCCGCCTGCCGGGCTTGTCGCCGTAGGTTCTGGCGAGGAGTTCTTGCAGCGCCTGGGTTTCGCGGCCGTCGCGCCGCACCAACGGAATCGAGTGCAGGTCTTCCATCAAGGTCCGGAGCGGCCCGGCGGGAGTTCCGCCGGGCACCTCCGGCACCGGGCTGGGCGGGGCGTCGATGCGGTTGATCGCGAAGTTGAGGCACTGGCGGGCCGCCGAGCCATCCGGCAGTCGATCGCGCAGCTCCTTGTACGCCTCGACGCCCTCCGCGGCGGTCCGCCGGCCGGCCACCATGTCGGTCGCGATCCTGCCGAGAACGTTGGCCAACGGCTCGCCGTCGACGTCCATGGCGCGCTCGCCGCCCATGGCCTGCAGCGCCATGCCGATCTCGCCGTCCTCGTGGAACGTGATCTCGGTGGGCACCCCGCCCCACGAGTTCTCCAGCACGGGCGCGTCGGACATGGCACCGGTCACCGGCGCGCGCACGGGAGCGGCTGGCCGGGCCTCGGCCGGCCGCGGCCCGGCGTTCGCGGGGGCCGGCGTTTCCGATGTCGATCCGGCGGGAGCCGGTGCCGGTGCCCCGAACACTTCGGCGTATTTGGCGCGGGCCTTCTCGACCCGCCCGGGGTCTCCGGAGTCGTACGCGGCGGTCAGGCCGCGGCTGGCCCGGCTCCTCCGCTGCCGGACGCGCGCGCTCGCCGCGCTGTAACTGCAGGGGCAGCGCCGACCCCCTTCGTGCTGCGCTCTGCACATCACGGAAATCCTTTCTCGACCTGCCTATTGTCACGTCCCTCGCGGAGGGGGTGCGCACCGCCCCGGCGTCGTCGCCGGGAACCGTCGAGCTTCGAACCGAACGAGAACCCCAACCTACCTAGCAACTTGCAAAGTTCACAAGTACCCAAGTTTCGTATTTGCTGCCTCCATGCGGCCGAGCCGGAACAAGGCATCCCCGCGCCCTGTAGCCTGCGCGGGCACTCGCGGAACCGCCGTGAACATTGGTTTGTCACGTCCCTTCCCGAACGCGGCCGACATCCGAGCAGGCAACGGACGCGCACGAAGGCTCGCCAGGACGCTGCGGGTCCGCCAGACTGGCACGCATGGAGTTTCCGTTCGGCGACCACGTTTCCGGCAGCGACGTGCATGCGGACGCGGCCAGGGACCACCTCGGCCGCGGCAACCTCGCCGCGGCGCAGGTCGAGGCCGCCCTCGCCCAGGCGCAGGCGCAGCACCGGATCGCCGACGCGATCGAGAAGCTGGCCGCGTACGTCGGCGCACTCCCCGGCTGACTCCGTTGATGCTCATCAACTGCGGTTTGTCACGTCCCTCGGTGCGTGCGAGTCACCACCCGAGCGTGAGCTGCTCGCCCAGGTTGTCCGCGTCCTGGGCGGCACTGTCGCTCGTCTGCGGTTCCTCCGGCTCCGGCAGGTAGGCCACCGCCTTCCACCCGCCGCGGACCTGCTCGACGCTCGACCCGACCAGGCCGTAGTGCCGTTGCACCCAGTCCAGCCAGGCATCGGCCTCGGCCGGCCCGGTGACGGGTTTCGTCATTTGCCGTTTTTCGATCATCGGTGCAACTCCTGCAACGTGCGTACGGGGGCCTGACGTCGTCTCTGCCGGGCTGAACCGGCTATCGCCGTCCGCGTACCCGGGAAGCTTCCGAACTCGCCTCAGCGTCCAAATGGGACCCGTTTCCCAAAAACCGCTTGGGAAGGGTCTTGAGCGTGAAACCGCGCGCGAGCAAGTCCTCTGCGGTGAGGTCATCCGACGAAAGCGGGTCTTGATGAGCCTCCTGAACAGCGGATTTTCGCTTCGGAGTCGGCAGCGGCAACCGATCCGGTTCCAACCCCCCGGCCAGGAAACTCACGCCTGAACGCGTCGCTCCGGCGAGCTTCGCCCGGCAGTGTCGCAGCACCTCGCCACGGGTGAGGCCGTGCTCGGCGACCGCGGCCTCGACCTGGGCGGCCAGGCCGAGGGCCTCGGTACGGGTGGGTCGTGCATGCGCACCGAAGTCCAGTCCCGCGACCAACTCCAGCGCCCAGTCGGCCGGTGGGGTTTTCTCGGCGGAGCTTGTCGCTCCCTCCCTCTCTCCCTCGGCCGCGTCGCGGTCTTCGAGGAGTGATGGATCAAGTAATGGATCGGTGAGGGATAGGGGATCACTCTGATCCCTCGTACGGATCACTGTGATCCCTTCGTTCGGATCACTCTGATCTGAACGCGCGCCGTTCGGATCACTGTGATCCCTTCGGCTCCGACCTGCAGGTTTGCGCGACTTCGGCGTCCCGGAGCGCACGTTCGGATCACTCTGATCCCTTAGCTTCTGACCTGCGGGTTTCTTCGCGTCCGGCTCGAACTCGATGTCATGGTTGAGTCGGGTGCGGTCGCCCCGGTCGACGCCGGCCTCCGCGATCTTCGGCAAGTTGAGTCGGGTGGCCGCGGACGTGCCGAACCGGCGCTTGGTGCCCATCCACCCGTCTGCAATCAGCTCGCGTCGCGCGCGCTTAACTGTGGGCTCGCTGAACCCGCTGTCGAACGCGATCACTTCCACGCTGGGCCAGCAGTAGCCCGACTCATCGGCGTAGTTGGCATATGCCATCAAGATTGGCTTGTGCGGTGCCGAAAGCGGCAGATTCCGCACGAGGCCCTGTGCCTCGTTACTCACAACACGGTCCTCTCTGCAGAGGAGCCGGGCGACACGCGATGAAGTCTCGCGGACCACAGGCGGTGCTTGCTACCGTTGGCCCTGAGGCTTCGTGCGTGGACCCTCTCCGCAACTCCACTGCACATTTCATGGCTTCGTGGCCCGGCAGGAGCGGCAACTCCGACGCCGGGCCTTTTCATGTCTTCGGCCTTAGCCTGCCCCCTCCGCAGACACTGGCTACGCATCCTCCTACGGCGTGTCGGCCGCGACGGCGCGGAGCTGCGCGTGCAGCTCGCGTACCGAGTTGCGAAGCAGGCGGTGTTCAAACTCCTGGGGGTCGTCTTCGTCTGGTCGGTACTGAGCCATGAGGGAATGTGCTGATTTGAACCACCATCCAATCGCTATTGCATCTTTCCTGCTAATTCGTCCGTCGCTCATTGCATGACGCGTCAAGACGGAAAGTTCCTTCTCCATGAGATCGGGTTTTGGTCGTTGCGGATTAACCCAGTCATCAGCGAGGACTGGACGCAATAGCGGGGTATTGTCATTCCAATGGAGCAGCAACTGAAGGTCTACGGTGAAGTCTGTCTCAAGATTCGTAGGCCAGAGATCGCGCTTTGCGGCTCGTTGCCCAGACCACGGAGTCGAGCCAACCTTTGGAAGAATTTCCGGAAAGAGAACCCCGGCGACTGGCGCAAAAAATCCGTACAGCCAAAGTTGTGGATAAAGTGGACGCCAGTACAGATCCGACACGCATGCGTCAGCGATTCCATCGATAATCGGCTTTACTAGAATCGCGGACAGTGGAACGTCGCCGTAGTATCGAATGTCGCCGTCAATAAGACAGACAACCTCGCCGTTGGTGGCGGCTAGGCCGGCTTGGATGGCCGCCCCCTTGCCGATCGGCGCGTCGACGACTCGCGCTCCGGCCTTCAGTGCCACCGCGGCTGTGTCATCAGTGCAGCCGCTGGCGCTTACGACCACCTCGTAGCGCTCTACCTGCAAGTATTCAAGTCCCCGTTGCGCATCAGCCACAACCTCGGCGACGGTCTCCGCTTCATTGTGTGCGGGGATGATCACGCTCACGCTGGAGTTGTTCCGGGGGAGCGTGCGTTCCTGGCGGAGGGGAAGGCCAAGTGCTGGGTCGATGGACGGTGTCAAGTTACTTGTCTCCATTCTCGGGCTTAGTTGCATATCGCGGGTAGTCATCTGGCCAGCGTTCGAGGTGCTCGACAATCTCAACTTCCGTGCGGTCAGCCGGGTAGTCGGCGTCGGATAGTTCGACTACGCGACCGTTGATATCGATTGACTTGCTGCGAATTTTGATCATTGGAACGCCGGGTTCCATTGCCCATTTTTGACGTTCATCCGGTGGCGGTATCTGGCTTCGGAACTTTCGAACGAAGCTGCCTATTTCAATTCCGACGGTGTAAAGCTGGTGTTGATGACCGCCCGGCCAGGGTTCTTTTGAGTCGTCCAAAAGGTCAGGGTTCGACCTTATTAAGTCTTTGGGTATATAGGAAACGCTGTAGCTGAGGCGAACTCGGTTCTTACGTGATGTCATCTCGTAACGGCGGCGAACAAGTGTTTCCCCGGGTTCGATAGAGAACTCTTGGGCAAGTTCAGGCGTTGCTGGTATTTCGTCGTAAAGATGCGTGGAGTGCGTCTCGTTGATCGGAATTCCAGCCGTCATCTCGATTGCGCCACGCTCCCTGCGTACCTCTTCGGGTTCAAGGACCAGGCGCTTCTGTTCTGAGGTCCACTCGGCATCGAGTCGGATGCGTGCTGGCGGCTCTCGCACCACAGGCGGTTTACCTCGCCGACCAGTGATCCGTCCCTCGGCGCGAAGAACGGCCATGGCCTGCGATGCGGTGCCCTCTGAGCAACCGAACTCGTCCTGGATCGCGGCAAGGGTGGGCAGGGAGTCGCCGGCCGCCAATTCGCCACTGTCCATGCGCGAGCGATACACGTCAGCAATCTGCAGGTGAAGCGGCATGACACCAGCTGCGGTCGGATTGTGCATGTCCGCATTAGACCATCCCGTTCCCTAGTTCGCCATGGAACACCTAGGTTCCATGGTTCCCTAGGGAACCTCTTGCGTAGATCGTGTGGCCTGGGTTACGGTCAGTCTCGACAAGTTCCCCAGGGAACTAGGGAACCCTTCACTTGCCGGTGCAGGGCTTCCCGATGGAGAGGGTCCAAAAGCCAGAAGGAGGCCGACCGTGAGCAAGATTTCCGCAGTTCAGAAGGGGTTCGCCCCGATCACGAGCGAGGACGCCGCGTTGGTGGCGTCGGCGCAGCTGGAGCTGGCTGGCGCTCGCCGGGCGGGTGTCGAGGTTCTGGGTTCCAGCGAGGGTTCGCGCGAGTTGTACGCGATGGTCGCTGCCGTGCTGGGCGGCCGTCTCGCTCCGGCTGAGGCCGAGGAAGACGTCCTCGTCGCGGTGTCCCCGTACGGCGACGTCGAGGCGGTGGCGGCATGACCACCACGCTCGTCAACTTGCTGGTCGAGCCCGCGCTCGACACCACGTGGATGCTCAATGGTGCGTGCGCCGACAGCGATCCCGACCTGCACTTCCCGGTCGGCGAGGGCCCGGCGAACGCCGCCCAGATCGCCGAGGCGAAGGCCGTGTGCGCGCGCTGCCCGGTGCTGGAGAAGTGCCGCGAGTACGGCATGACCCAGCCCTACGGCATCTGGGGCGGTCTGACCGAGACCGAGCGGCGCGACTCCCGGAAGCAGGTCGCGCGCCACGCGGCGGAGCTGCGCCGCCTGGCGCAGCCGGAGCCGCCGAAACCGCTGGAAATCGGTGCTGTAGTGCTGCAGCTCCCGAACAGCCGCCCGGTGGCCGCCCGTGCACGTCGGTTGTTCCGCGAGATCGTGGACAGCTTGCGCGAGGCGGGTGCGGTCGCGGTGTCCACTTCGGACATTCCGAAGCAGTTCATCCGGACGATCCGCAGTCCTCAGTGGGTGCTGGCGGAGCTGCAGCGCCTGGCCGATGAGGAAGGCGTGCTGGCGCGCACCGCCACCCCTGGCGTTTTCGTGTGGCCGGTCGCCGACGTCGAGTCCGAACGGCGGTCCGCGTGATGTCCGCCAACGTGGTGTCTGAGCTGCAGGAACTCGCGCTGCATCGTCCGTCCGTCGACGCCGCGGACTGCGTCGTGGCCGCCTGGTACGAGGAAAAGGCCGTCGTCCTGCGCGACCTCGGTCTCACTGGCGACGCGGTCGCGGCCGACGCCCATGCCCGGAAACTGCGGGTGCGGTTCTGGGCGGCCGACGCGGTCGAGGCGGCCTGACATGGGCGGCAAGCGGCAGTGGCCGTACGTGTGGCAGCACGTCGAGGGCCTGGGCGAGGTGCTCACCCGCGGCCGGTACGACGGCCTGCCGGTCCTGGCCTGGGGCTGGGCGCCGCGCGAGATTCTCGCGACGTACCGCCAGCTGCAGGCCATGGGCCGCCGACCGGGCGGCCACGACCCGGTTGCCGTGCTGCTTTTCCAGCACCGGCGGTCCGGCCTGCGCGCCCAGGACTTCGCCCTGCTCTACCTCGTCGCCCGCTCCGCGCCCAAGCGCCGCGCGACCTGCAACCAGCTCAACGCGCTCGCGCTCGCGCTGCAGGCCCGCCGCGTCTGCCAGCCCAGCCGCGGCGGCTGCGGCCAGGAGCAGCCCTACTACCTGTCCACGATTTCCCGGCTCTGCAGCGATTGCGAGACCCGTACCCGGTTCTGGGAGCGCCGCGCCGTCGCCCACGGCTACGCGCTCGCCGCCTGAACCCCCCTGAACAGCACTTTCCCGAGGAGACCCGTCATGACCGTCCGCGTCCAGTACCCGCCCGCCGCCACCCGCCAGACCCGCGTCTCCGCGGTGATGATCTGGCTCCCGCACATGCTGTGGACCGCCGGGCTCGCCGTGTTCACCGGCGCCGTCGCCGGCTTCGGCGTCCCCGGGATCGTCGTCGCCGTCCTCACCATGGTCACGCTCGCCATCCCGGCCTACATCGCCCTGCACGAGGTCGGCCGCGTCCGGGACAACCGCCGCCTGCTCGCCGCCCGCGCGCAGCTCATCGCCGACCTGGCCGCCCCGGCCGCCGACGACACCGACGACGAGACCGAGGCCGGTCGCATCGTGGCCACGGCGGAGGTGCTCCGGTGAGCACTCCCACCCTGTTCGAGCAGCTGCGCGCGCAGCGCCGCGCCGACACCGACGCCGCGCACCGCCGCAACCTCGAAACCCTTGCCCAGAAACAGAAACTCGCCGAAGAAGCCGCCGACCGGGCCGACCGCCGTCGCCAGCAAGACCGCCTGGCCGCCCAGCACCTGGCCGCCCAGCGCCGCGACATGGCCCGCGCCCGCCGCGCCCAGTGGCGCGCCGCGGCTCCGGAGGTCGCGTCCGCGCTGCTCTGGGCCACCGTGATCGTCCTGCCGATCACCCTGGCCTGGGCCGCGCAAGCGCAGTTCGCGTTGACCGTGCTGCACCTGCCCGCACCGCTCAACCAGGGTTTTCCCGCCTCGGTCGAGACCGGGGCGTGGGTGTGCGCGTTCGAGGCCCACCGTCGCGTCCGCCGCGGCGACCCGGCCGGCTCCCTGCCCCGGTTCATGTGGCTGCTCGCCGGTGTCGCCGCCGTGATCAACGGCTCGCACGGCTGGCAGGACGGCGGCCCGGCCGCCGGCATCGCGCTCGGCGCGGTGTCCCTGCTCGGCGTCCTGCTCCACTCGATCCGCCAGGGCCTCGACGTCGCCAAGAACGCCGGCCTCGCCCCCGGCCTCGCGCTGTGGCGCCGCGTCCGCTACCCGCGGCTGTCCCTGGCCGCGGCGAGCCTGCGCGCCGCCCGCGAGCTGGACCACGCCACCGCCTGGGAACTGGCCTGGATCGACCGGTTCGGCGTCGGCCCGGCCGCCAGCCGCCGCGAACGCCGGCTTGGCCGCGTGATCGTCGCCCGCGAGATCGGCGAGGACGTCCAGGCCGCCGAGGACGGCGAGCTGACCATCGTCGCCGGCCGCGTCACGCGCAGCTTCGCCAGCGATGTCCGGGAGATCTTCGACGCCCGCGCCCAAGCCGCTCGTTTCACGCTCCCGCCGGAGCTGCTCGACCTGCAGGGCAACCAAGCCGCAATGTTTGCGAACTCCGAGGTTCCCGAGTCGGAACCCGGCGACGAACAGGCGCTTTCCCCGCGCGCGGAGGCACTGCTGCCCGTCCTGCGCCAGGCCATCGCGGAAGGCCGCCTGGACCCGTCGCCCGGCGTCAAGCGGATCACCGCCTTCGCCAAGTCCGTGCTGGACGAGGGCGTGGGCGTGCCCACCGCGCAGCAACTCCGCGACGCCCTGGCCGAACCGCCGGCCTCCCTGCACGCCGTGGGCGACGACGCCCGCGCCAGCTGACCGCACCCTCACCGGAAAGGAAACGCTCATGTCCCTCATCAAGCTCAACGGCATTGTCCGCGACCACAGCACGGGTTTCGAACTCCACCAGACGTTCAAGAACGACACCCGCGCGGTCGTGGCCCCGCGGCCGTTCATGGAGATCGACGGGAAAACGGCCCTCTTCCCCTCGGTCGAACTGAACGACAACGGCAACCTCGTGATCCGGCTCGACCGGTGGTCGGTCGGCTCCCTGGACGTCGACCGGTGCGCCGTGCTGCGCCTGTACACCGACCAGCCGACCGCCTTGCGGGTCGCGCAGGAGTTCGCCGACGACCCCGGCATCTCGTGGGACTCGGCGAAGGAAGACCTCGACCTGTGGTGCCTCGCCTGGATCGAACGCCACAACCGCGAGGCCACAGAACCCCGCTCCGAACAGTGAAAACACCAAAAATGAAACTTGCAAAATTTCGAACTTGGAACCCCCAGCCGACGAAGGGAACCGTCGTGACCAGCACCGACCAGGCCGCCAGCAACGTCATCCCGATGCCGGCCTCCGCCGCCGCGGCCGACCAGGCGCCGCGCACCGCGGCCGGCCACTACGTCCACACCGGACTCACCGGTCTCCCGCTGGAGATCCAGCTGGACGAGATCCGCACCTACTACCGGCTCGTGATCCGGCAAGGCGCGACCCAGTGCTACCGCGCGGCCGTGCTGCTGCTCGCCCTCGTGCTGTTCGCGGCGCTGTCGCCGACCCCGCCGGGCTGGGCGCTGTTCGCGCTCGGCGTCACGACCCTGCACGCGCTGCAGTGCCTGCGCCACGTCGCGCACCTGGTCCGCGACCGCCGCCGGGCCGTGGCGATGGTCCGCGGAGCCAGCGCCGCCATGCGGGTTCAGTGACAGGGCTTGCCAGAACCCCTCTGAACAGGTAACTTGCAAACTTACAAACTTTGAAACTTGCAATGCGAGGTAGCCGATGACCCGCTACACCCTCGGTTCGCCCGAGTTTTTCTCCTCCAGCCAGCTGCGCCAGTACTGCAACGGCGGCCGCACCCTCATCCGCCCGCTCGCGAACGAGCTGCGCATCGCCTCCGAGGAGCTGTTCGGGGCCTTGCGCGAGGTGCCCTCCGGTCAGGGCGGGATGTTCAGCTCGGTCGACTCCCGACTCCGGGCCCGCCGCGTCGCCAAGCACCTCCTGCGCGGCGCCGAAGGCATCGACCTGGCCTGCGCCGGGCTGGTGCGCACCTGGGTGTCGTTCGAGCGCGAGTTCCTGCACAACACCCCGGAGCGCTCGAAGAAGCACTTCGACCTCCACAACTGACCACCGTCCCCACCAGGCACGACATGGCGGTCGCGGGAGACCCGCGGACCAGAGGAAGGAGCAAGAGATGTTCGGAAACCGCGGGTCGTCCGCCGTCATTCCCCCGCAGAACTTCACCCAGCACGACGGGCGCGGCCTCCTGGAGCGGGTCATCCCGTTCCTGCCCTCGTGGGCGGCGGCCGGCGTGATGTGGCCGGTCGGCGCGCTCGCCCACGAGATGTGGGGCACCGACCCGGCCGCGCTGCCCTGGGCCACCGCCGGACTCACCCTGGCCAGCGCCGCCCTGACCGGCCTCACCGCCAAGGTCGCCACCAGCGCGGGCGGCTACCGCGCCCACTCGGTCGCGTCGGTCGCCGGGGCCTCGGCCTGGATCACCGCGGCCACCATCGCCGGCCCCGGCTCGCACCCGCTGCTCGACATGTGGCTCATGGGCGCCCCCGCGCTCGCCGTGAGCTGGAACATCCGCCGGGTGCTCAAGCTCGGCTCCGGAGGCAAGGACGGCGAGACCGGCGGCGAGAACAAGCTGTTCAAGGCGGTGAAGCTCGCCGGAGCCAAGTTGCGCGGCGAGATCACCGTCGCCCCGAACAAGGTGACCGCGCCGCTGCAGCTGCCCGGCGGAGACCTGACCGCCGACGACGTCGCCGCGGCGAAAGGCAAACTCGCGAGCGCGCTGAGCGTGTCGAAGAACGCGGTCCGCGTCGTCCCCGACCCGGAGCACTTCGACCGCGCCGAACTGGTCATCGTGCCCGAAAACATGCTCAAGAACAGCGCCGAATGGCCGGGCCTGTCCGCGCCGGGCGGCTCGATCATGGCCCCGCTGATCGTCGGCATGTACGAGGACGGCGAGCTGACCCATTTCTGGCTGCCCGGCGACAAGAGCGACCGCAACAACCCTCGCAACGCCACCCACCTGATGGTCATGGGGATGAACGGCTCCGGGAAGAGCCACGGCGGCAAGATCGCCTGGACCGAGATCCTGTCCCGGATCGACGCGAACCTCTGGGTCGCCGACCCGGTCAAGGGCAAGCAGACGCTCGGGAAGTTCCTCGACTACATCCACTGGCCGGCCATCACCGTGTCCGACTGCGAGGCGATGATCGACGCCCTGCCCGGCGTGATCACCGAGCGCGCCAGCTGGCTCGGCGAACGCGGCTTCGACCAGTGGGTCCCCGGGTGCGGCCTGAAATACCTGGTCGTCTGGATCGAAGAAGCCGCCAAGCTGCTGCGCGACTCCGACGACCTGGTCGAACTGGTGCAGACCGCTCGCTCGGCCGGCGTCTCGATCGTGCTCAGCCTGCAGCGCGCGGCCTACGACCAGATGCCCACCAGCGTCCGCTCCGAGCTGGGCGGCGGCTGGTGCTTCGGCGTCAAGAAGGCTCCCGACGCGGAATTCTGCCTGTCCGAGGACACCGTCGACGCCGGCGCGGCCCCGGCCCAGTGGGCGAACAAGAAGCCCGGCTGCCACTACATCGAGGCCCCCGGGATCCCCGACGACCGCTACGTCACCCCGGCCCGGACCTTCGCGACCGACGACGACCACATGATCGCCGAACTTGTCGCGGCCGGCGGCCCTGCCGAGCACTGCGAGGTCACCGCCCGCGCGGCCGGCAGCGCGTACCCGAAGAACCTCATCACCGCGTCCGGCAGCCCGGACCCCGCGGCCGCCCCGGAGACCGCAAACGCGCCCTCAGAAGCCGTCGAGGACGACCTCGACGCGCCGCTGGGCGATGCCCCCGGCGACCACGAATACGAAGTGGAGGACGGCTACAAGGTGCCCAAAAACCACCAGCCCGAACTGGACGACATCGACGGCGACACCGAGATCGATCCCGAAGGCCAGTCGATCGAATTCCCTCGCGACAAGGCCGCGTTCACCCTCGCCGAAGCCGAAGAAGCCCTGCGCCACGTGCTCGCCGAACTGCGCGCCAACGGCGCCACGACAGTCGGCCCGAAGGACATGCCGCCGGGGTTCTTCACCCGCGTCCGTTCGCGGCCGTGGGTCTCGGGACAGCTGGGGAAGCTGGCCGAGGCCGGCGAGCTGATCGAGACGGACAAGGAAGGCCGCTATGCCTTCCCCGCGGAGCCGCGCGTTCTCGCCACCGCGTCCGCCGGACACTCAGAGTGACCGGCGAGGGGGCGCGGGCGCGGCTTCTGACAGCTGACACCGCGCCAGGTGTCAGAAGCCGCTGAAACCGCCTCCAACGCGCGCGCGCGAGAGGCCACTCTAACACCCCCGCTGACACCCCTCCCGACACCCCCGCCCGGCACCGCTGACACCCCAACCGCAACACCCCTGACAGCTACACAAAGTAACCGAATCCCGTGGGTCCGGCGGCGGTGCCGCCGCCCAAGACCGCCGCCGCCGGACCCACGCCAACCCACCCGAGGGGGAACCAAATGTCCGACTACGACAAAGGCGCCGACCCCGACCGCCTGGCCACCGCCGCCCACGAGATCGCCCACGCTCTCGCGTTCGGCGCCGCCCACGTGTCGCTGGGAGAGATCAGGGTTTTCGGCCGCGGAAACGGCGCGCACGGCCACGTGACATTGGACGGCGAAGTCCGCATCGACAAGGGCAACGCCCGCATGTTCGCGATCGCCCACTACGCCGGCCGCGCCGGCTCCCTCCGCTGGCGCGAGACGCACGGGATGAACCCGTACGACGAACATCGCTGCGCAACGGACATGAAGTTCGCCCGCGAGTTCTTCCGCGAGGCACGCAAAGAGGGCATCCCGCTGAACACGGCCCAATCCGGCCTCCGCCGCGATGCCGACCGCTTCGTCCGCACCCACTGGCGCATCATCTGCCGCCTGGCGCCCGTCCTCGCCCGCGCCGGATCGCTCAACCCCAACCGGGTGCCCTCCGTCTGAAAGGAACCGACAAAATGCGTGACCTGCTGCTGTTCCCGCTCCGCGCGGTCGTGTTCCTGCTCAAGCTCCTCGCCATCCCGGCCGCGCTGATCGCCCTCGCCTGGCTGATCTTCGGCCCCAGTTCGCCCGCGTTCGTCGTCCTGGTCCTTGTCGTCACGGCCTACTTCCTGGCCGTGGTCAAGCTCTGGGCGATGAAGATCGGCGCGTCCTCCCGCCGGATGACCCGGGGCATCGGCCGCCGAACCCGGGGGATGCGACCGTGACCCGTCCCGCAGACCCGAACCGGCGCGAACCCCGGCGGCAGAACCCCCGCCCGGACATCGCGAAAATCGACGCCCTCCTGGCCCGCTGCTACCACGACGCCCTCGAAGAAGGCCGCCGCGCCGACACCCAGGCCGCTCGCCTGCTCAGCCTGACCGGCGTCCTGGCCGCCGCCGTGACCTCGATCGCCAGCCTCGCCGACCTCCCGCTGGCCGCCACCACCATGCTCTGGGTCGCCGCCGCGCCGATCGCCGCCGCGTTCGCCCGCCTCCTGCTCGCCACCCGCCCGACCGGCGAAACGCTGCTCGCGCGCTTCGCCGGCCTCCCGGCCGCCGCCGTGCTGCGCGAGCTGGCCGACGACTACGCCGGCGGCAGCACCTACTACCGGGCCGATCGCCTGCAGGCCCACGCCGCGGTCGTCACCCGCAAGAACCGCGCCATCCGGCACAGCGCCGGCTTCGTCCTGACCGGCGTCGCCGCCCTGGCCGCCGCCGCGCTCCTGACAGCGGTGGCCCGATGATCGCGATCAGCCTGCTGATCCTCGCCGGGGCCGCACTGCTCCTGCTCGCCGCCGGGTGCGCCCTGGTCCTGACCGTCCGGGCGATCCGCGGCGAACGCGGCGGCCACGCGAGCACCGACATCGCCAAGCGCCAGGAGCAAGACCTGCTCGCCGCGCACAACCTCCGCCGCCGCGCCCTCGACCCCGAGGCCACCCTCGTCCTCGACTTCGCCACCCTCCTCAAGCTCGACCCGCACTACTGGGACGTGACAAACACCAGTTCAGAACCCTTCTGATGCCGAACGGAGCCCGCCATGTCCTACGACCCCGACGTCGATCCCGAGGCCTCTCTCCTCTTCCTGGCCGTCTGGCCGTTCCTCGAAGCCGCCGCGCTCGTGGCGTTCCTCGCCCTGGCCCTGCCCGTCGCGCTGATCACGAGCGCCTGCCGCCTCATCCGCAAACACCTCACCGGAAGCGAAGGGACGTGACAAAACCCAGATCAAATTGCTGATGTGCCCCGGCGAGCGGCCTTTCTGTCCAGGGCCGGCCGCCCGCCGGGTTCCGCAGCCCCATCCCGATACCGAACGGAGCTGATCAATCATGACCCACGACTCCGCCCACGCCGACGCGTCCGGCCCGGTCGTCGCACCAGAGCCCAGCGCCTTTGACGAGATCGACTTCGCCGTGTGGTTCCGCGTCGAGCCGGTGTCGGCCGCCGAGGTCGGCACCCTGCAGCGCCATCGCCCGGCGATCGCCGCCGCGCTCGACACCGTGCGCGCCGGCCTGCGGACCGTCGAGGCCGAGCCCGCCAGCCAACGGAAAACCAGCACCGCCCGCCGCAAGCACAAGGCCCGTCGCGACGTCCGCGCGCGGATCATCAGCAACCTGACCGCCACGCTGGACGCGCTCGACGCTCTGGAGCCCGGCAGCTTCAACGCCGTGTACTGCGTCCGAACGGCCGCCCGCGACCTGCATCACGCCTGGCGCTGCCTGGACGCCTGCGGCCTGGACACCTGCGCCGGCTACAAGCCGATCGAGCGGCTACTGGATGACGCCCGGAGCCTGGCCAGTCGCCTCGAAGACGCCTGCAGCAAGGCCATTCAGCTGGAAGGCGGGCTGTACACCGTGGCCCGGTACGCGCCGGCCGCCGTCGAGGCGATGCTGGACGTCGTGCGGGCACGGCCCGACGTACTGGCCGCGGATGTCCTGCCGCCGGCCACTAAGCCGTGGCACCGCCACCAGCACCCGGTCGAGTACTTCGACCAGCTGATGCGCGACACCGCGACCGCGGCCACGCCGATCGCCGAGCTGCACAACCACGGCGCGACCTGGCACCAGACCAACCCGCTGCGCGACCACCTGACCACGGTCGAGGAACTGGCCGAACTGCTCGCCGACCACAGAAACAACCCCGCAACCTCGCTGTTGGCCGCCGTGCCCAGCCTCGGACCCGCGCGGATCGAGAAGCTGGCCGCCGCCGTGCAGTCCTGGACCAGCGTCCGCGAGGCGGAGGCGACCCGATGAAGAAACAGCTCCTGCCGGACAAGGTGAGCCGGGTGAGGTTCGTAGCACTGGCCGCGTGCGTGTTCGCAACGGGCGGCCTGGCCGCGAAGTGCGCACCGACGCTCCCGGCGAACGCCGGAGGACCAAGCCCAGCCGCGGCCGTCTCGCCCGGGAGGGACGTGACGACAACCAGGTCAAAGCTTGCTCGGTTGGTCGTCGCCCCGCGCACCTCCGGCACCGGGTACACCGACGACAAGTTTCCGCACTGGTCCAACCAGCCCGGCGCGGGCCGCGGCTGCGACACCCGCGAGGCGGTGCTGCGCCGGGCAGGCAGGGACGTGACCGTCGACGGGCAGTGCCGGCCGACATCGGGCACCTGGGTTTCGCCGTACGACGGCCAGACCTGGACCAAGCCGGGACAGCTCGACATCGACCACGTGGTGCCGCGCAAACACGCATGGCGGACCGGAGCCGCGGCCTGGACGCAGGAGAAGCGCGAACAGTTCGCGAACGACTTGGTGCGCCCGGAACTGGTCGCGGTGACCAGCGCGGTGAACCGGCAGAAGGGCGACAAGGCCCCTGACGAGTGGAAACCGCCGTCCACATCGGACTGGTGCCAGTACGCCGTCGACTGGATCACCGACAAGGACTTCTACCGCCTGACCGTGACCCGCCCCGAGATCGCCGCGCTCGACTCGATGCTCGGCCGGTGCTGACACCGCCCGCGCCGCCCCAACCCGAAACGGAGGACCTGCCAGCCATGACCGGAACCGACACCACCGAACGCGCCGCGCTCTGCGCCGACGTCGTCGCCCTCGCCCGCATCGACGGCGTCCGGCACGTGCTTCTTGTCAGGCGCGCCGACGACGCCGACGCCTACCCCGGCTACTGGGCCCTGCCCGGCGGCGGGCTCGACCCGGGCGAGACCTTCCGCCAGGCCGCCGTCCGCGAGCTGGCCGAAGAGACCGGCCTGAAGATCGCCGATCTCGGACAGCTCGGCATCTACGACGCTCCGCGCCGCGATCCCCGCGGCCGCGTGATCAGCGTCGTGTTCTACGCCGTCCTGCCCGACGCCCCCTGCCCCATCGCCGGCGACGACGCCAGCGCCGCGGAATGGGTGCCGTTCGACCTCGCGCTGCGCAGGCACAAGGCGTTCGACCACGACGACATCCTCGCCGACGTCGCCAGCGTCGTGCCGTTCCGTCCCTGACCAGCCGATGCAGCCAGAATTCGCCGCATTCGCCGGGTGGCCCCGGCGCGATCGACATCGCCTGATGCTCGCCGCTCACGAACTCGGCCACATGCTCGCGTGGCAACAGGCAGGCTTCACCGTCGCCGAGATCAAGCTCCATCCGGGAACCGCCGGCGGCGAGGTCAGCCTGAGCAAGAGCTCGCGCAGCGACCTGCGCACGATCGAGCAGCGCCGCGGCTACCTGGTGGGTCTGCTCGCCGGTACGGAGGCCGGTGTCCGATGGTGCGAACTCGCCGGCGAGTTCCGCGCTGAGCACTCCGGCGGCTGTGCCTGGGATCGCAAAGCGTTCCAGCGCAACCAGCAGCACTTCGGCCTGACCCACATACCCCGAACCGAGTTCCGCCGCGAAGCCCGGGCTGTCGTCCGGGCCCGCTGGCACCAGCTCTTCCGCCTCGCGCCCAGGCTGGCCCAGCGCGGTCGGCTCGCGGTTTGACACCCCTTCCTCTCGACCCGGAAAGGACTCCGCATGCCCAGCACCATCGCCCTGCCGGAGAACCCGCTCGGCTGGCACGACCCGCTCGCCGCGGCCGGCTTCGGCCCCTTCCTCGAAGACACCCGCCCGGCAGGACTGCCCGACTACCTGTTCTTCGGCGAGCTGCCCGCCGCCTACCGGTGGAAAGGCCACGTCCTGCGCCGATGGCTCCGCGTCCTCCGGTTCGACGTGGTCGACATGACTGTCGGCAAACGCCACCGCCGCGACCCGGAAACCCGGCTGAACCTGCGCGGCCTGCTCGCCATCAGGGGACGTGACAACACGCCCGCGATCCTCGCCGCGCGGTTCGCCGACCGGGACGAAGCCGACCACGTCGCGCTGATCGACGCCGCGATCGGCGACCAGGACCCGGCCGCCCTCGCCGAAGCCCTCGCCCACCTCGACCATGGCCCCGACGAACTCGGATGCCGGCCGGATTGCAGCTGGCGACCGCAGACGCCCTGACCTCACCGCGCGAAACGGCTCCCGGACCGACACGGCCAGGGAGCCGTTTCGCGCGGCCGCTTGGCGACCGGGGCATCCGGATGGCACAATCCCGCAAGTAGCAAACTTGCCAAGTTGAAACATCGTGCGGGAGTGAACGCGCCCCGCACGGCCAGCGAGAAACAGGTGGCCAGCATGACCGCACGCAGCAACGAACGTCCGACCTCCGATCCGAAACGCGCCCGGGGCGAGTGGGCGGCCGAAGGGCGCGAACGGCACGGCGACGACGGCCGGCCGCTGTACCAGCGGCTGGTCCGCAAGTCGGTCCCGCAGTGGCCGGACCAGGTCACCATGGTGACCCAGCTGCGGATGATCCTGCAGGACCGCCGCTCCCGCACCGGCGGCGAGCGCATCACCGACGCCACGATCGCGCGCATCGGCATCGACCTCGTGGGGCAGTTCCGCGACGACCTGCACGGCGACGAAGAGCCAGAGCTGACCGCGTCCGCCATGGCCGCCGCCGCGGACCTGCTCGACGCCCGCGACCTTCTCCGCCAGGCCTTTCCCGATGCGGGAGACTCCAGCGCGGTCGAGCTGGTCAAACGGCTCGTCAAGGAGGCGCGGCCCGCAAAGCCGCCCGCAAAGCCGCGCACCCCGCGCAAACCGGCAAAATAGACAACATTGCAAGTTTGTAAGTTCGCAAATTGCCTGTTAGGGTGGCTGGCAGCGAGAGGAGGGGTGCACAAATGACGCCACACCACGGCGAGCCCGGTGCGATCGATCCCGCCCTGATCGGCGAGCTTCACGAGATCCTCGGCCCCGGCGGCACCCTCGGCACCGCCTACCGCCTGGCCGTCGAACGCACCGCGCCCGCGACCGGCCCCACAGCCCGCGGCGTGCACTGGCAACCCGTCATGAACGACCTGCAAAAGGCGTTGTCGCTGGTCGCCGGCGTCCTCGCAGGCCACGACCGGCCGCCCCGCACCCTGGGCATCGCCGAGTGGGAGCCCTGCACGCGATGCGGAGTGGACACCCCGGCCCGCATCTACGACACGCCCTGGCACTACACGTGCTGGCAGGCAGCCGGCTGCCCGCTCGCGCCCGTCGAGCGCGAGGGCGAGCAGGAACCCGCCCGGCCGGCCGTCGCGGAACCCGCGCCCGCGGCGGCCGACGACAACGCCGACGACCACCAGGACCAGGAAGGCCGCGACCCGGTCGAGGCCGACTGGTTCGTCCGCCGCCAGCGCGACCGCGCCCAGGCCGCGACGTTCGACGTCGACCCCGACGTCGAACGAGCCCACTTCGCCGCCGCCGTCCGCACCCGCAAGCGCGACGCCACCGACGACGAAGTGACCGCCGCGCTGGCCGCCTGGCACACCCACGTCCAGCCGCTCGGCAGGTCGTTGCGATTCGTCATCTCGCCCGGCTACACCGGCGCCATGCTCTACGAGCTGCTCGCCGCCGCGCACGGCACCATGGTCCAGCCCGTCAAGCTCGCCGATCCGCTGGTCTGGGACGTCACGCGATCGTCCGACTTCCTGCGCTGGGTCCACTTCCTCAATCCGGAGGTGACGCCCGTCGCGGGCATGGCCGTCACCGAACTGGACATCACCGCCCAGTTCCTCGGTGCCGCGCCCAGCACCGACCTCGGCGACGGCGAACCCGACCTGCTCGATGCCGTCACCGGCGACTGGGTACCGAACCTCTCCCGCCCCGGTTACGTCGAGCTGGCCGAGCCGCCCGGTCTGGCTGGCTTGCCCGCGCACGCCCGCGCCGCCTTCGCCGCGGTCGACGCAGGGACCTGGCTGGCGAACCCGCACGCGAAGTACCTCGCCAAGGACCACGGCGTGCAGCTGCACATCGGCCGCGCGATCCTCTGGCCCGCCGGGGACCGCGCCCAGCGCAAACCCGCCCGCTACGGCCGCCGCCTCGCCGTCTGGGCCAAAGAGGTCCGCGAAGCCCGCCTCGCGCTCACCCTCGCCGCGCGTGCCGACGCACCCGGGGCCGCGCTCGCCCTGGGCGTTCTTAAGAGCATGTACGCGGCGTTCCTCGGAGGCATGCTGCGGTCCGAGGACGTCAACAACTTCGGCACCCTCCGCCCGGACTGGGGAGACATGCTGGTCACCAGCGCAGGCTCGAACACCCTGCGCGCCCTCGACAAGCTCCCGGACGGGGTCGTGCCGCTCGGAGGCATGAAAGACAGCGTCTGGTTCCCCTCTGACGCCGCCCACGCGCCGTTCCGGCCCGGCGGCCTCGGCTACGCCGACCAGCCCGGCCCAGACCAGGACAAGCCCGGGAAATGGCACCTCAACCGCTGGGGCGTCATCACCGACGACCTGGTGCGCCACCACGCCAACGGCAACGTCGGACTCGTCCGCAACGCCGTGATCAAGGCCGACAAAGCCCGGAAGGCTGCCGCATGACCTTCGAAGACCTCATCCCGCACATCGCCGCCGCCGCCCGTCCCGAGCACGCCCAGGCCGTCATCCGTGCCCTGCACGGCCGCCACGCCTCCCGCTGGCTCGCCACCCACGCCGGACTCGCCCCCCGCACCGCCCGTCGTTGGCTCTCCACCCGCTACCCCGGCGGCCGTAAACGCGAGATCACCGCCGCCGCCGTCGCCGCCGCCGTCGAAGCCTTCGGCGGCGACGCCGGAGCCCGCTACCTGGCCGCGCAACGGCTGCGCACCGCCCAAAGCATCGACGTCGGCAGCGTCGAAGTGGACTACGACGACGAACCCCAGGGACGGCGAACCATCGGCCACAGGAACGTCGACGCCATCTCATCCCGGTACCTCGCCTCCGCTGCCGGCTACCTCGAGGCGGGCCTGCTCGATGAGGCGGCGTACAAGGTCAGCGACGCCGTGGTCAACCTCTACGAACACGGCCTCGAAAACACCCTGCAGATCGCGGAATACAGCCAGGGCATCGAGATCCGGCCCTGACCCCAGAGGGCGTCGGGCCGTCCCGCGTTCGAGGCGGAGGGGGCATGCTGGGGGCCATGGGCGAGGGCGAGGGCCGGGTTCCGGCCGAGGAACTGGAGGCCGCTGCGGCGGCGGAGCGGGCGCGGGCGCTGCGCGCGGACATCGAGGTGCAGGCCGGGTTGGCGAGGGTCGCCGCGGACGACGCCCCGGACGGGGACCGGCCCTACCGGCGGGCCGCGGACCGGCTCCGGGGCGAGCTGGCGGCGGTGGAGGCGCGGCTGGCCGAGCTGGAGGGCCGCCGGCTGTGGACGGAGTGGACGGGGGCGCTGGCGTGGGGCGAGGCGCTGCACACCTGGTTCGGCGAGGACGCCCCCGCCGAGGCGCGGCCCGCGCACGGCCTGGAGCCGGAGCAGGCGGTCGACACGGTGCTGGTGCTGGGCGTGGCGATTCAGCGCCTGGCCCGCGAGCACGGGCTCGGCGGCGGTTTCCCGGTGCGGCGGCTGCACCCGGGCGACCTGGCCGGCGTGCCGACCGGCGAGCTGGCCGCGGCGGTCGCGGAGCCCGGCGCGATCGCCGGACTGTGGAACGCCGGCGTGTCTTTGCCGGTGTGTTCTGGCCCCGGCTGTTCGCCGGTTTCTGGCCCCAGCAGAGACATGACCGGAGGACGGGAAGTCGTTGGGGTGAGGGATGTTCAGCGGTTTTCGGCCCCAGCCCTGAACGGGTGAAGTTAGGTCGGATCCGATGTGCTGCAAGGGCGTGGCGATGGGGAGCGGTTAGGTTGTGTGGGCCGGGTGCTCACGGACCCGCCCCCGACAGGGTGGAGAGCCGTGGGCAGCCGGCCCTTTCGTGTTCGGGCTTGGATGTGCGCGACCATGAGCGGGCTCGAGAAAAGGGGCCGGGATGGCCACGATCGGGATCAGCGGGCATCGGATGCTGCCCGCGGCAGCACGAAGCCGCGCAGAGCGCGACATCCGTGCTTTGCTGGCGCGCCAGGAGACGCCGGTGACGGGACTGGCCAGCCTCGCCGCAGGAGCCGACCAGCTGTTCGCCGAACTGCTGCTGCGTGCCGGGCATCGGCTTCATGTCGTGATCCCGTGCCAGGGTTTCGTCGGCTCCATCGACGAGGAGCCGGACCGAAAACGGTGTCAGCAGCTGCGCGCGGAAGCTGCCGTCGTCACCGTGCTGGACTTCGATCACCCGTCCGACGACGCGTTCGATGCTGCCGGGAAGTTCGTGGTGGAACGTTGCGACCTGTTGGTCGCGGTGTGGGACGGGCAGCCGGCGCGCGGGCGAGGCGGAACCGGCGATGCGGTCGCCCATGCCCGTGCGCTCGGCCGCGAAGTGCTGATCGCCTGGCCGGAAGGCTTGCGCAGGTCTTGAAACTCGACGAGGTCAGGCGTTGAGCCGGGCGCGGGTGGCGTGGACGCGGTAGGACTCGCTGCCTGTCTCGATGATGTTCGCGTTGAACGTCATGCGGTCGACGATCGCGCGGCAGAGCCGCTGGTCGGTGAACGTTTTCGGCCATTCGGAGAACGGCGAGTTGGTCGCGATGGCGATGGCGCGGCGTTCCTCGCGGTCGGTGAACAGCTGGAACAGCAGCTTCGCGCCGGCCTTGTCCAGTTCGAGGTAGCCGAACTCGTCCAGCAAAAGGAGATCAACCTTGTCGTAGCGGGCGTAGACCTTGGTCAGGTGGCGTTCGTCGGCGGCCTCGGACAGCTCGTTGACCAGGTTCGCGGTGGTGGTGTAGCGGACTTTCAGCCCGGCTTCGGCGATCGCGGTGCCGATCCCGATCAGCAGGTGGGTTTTCCCGGTGCCGGAGTCGCCGATCAGGCAGAGCGGCTGCCCGGCCGAGACCCAGCCGGGTTCGGTCAACGTGTTGACGACCTCGGGGGTGATGTTCGGGTTCGCGGTGTAGTCGAAGTCCTCGATCCGTTTGGGGCGCGGGAACCGCGCCTCGCGGACCAGGCGGGTGCGGCGGCGTTCGTCGCGGTGCTCGACCTCGGCTTCCAGCAGCTCCAGCAGGAACGTCTTGTAGGAGCCCTGCTGGCGCAGCGCCGCCTCGGCGACCTCGTCGAACTGGGCGCGGATCGTGGGCAGGTTCAGGGTCCGGCAGGCCTGGTCGATCAGGGCGTCGAGCCCGTCCGTGCCCGGCGCGGACTGCCGACCGGAGGCGGGTGCGGTGGTGCTGGCGGTCATGCCGAGGTGCCTTTCGTGCGGCGGCGGGTGAGCAGCTGGTCGTAGATGTCGAGCGAGGGCAGCGGCCGCTCCCGCAGCTCCGGAGCCCGCGCCCGCAGCGAGATCACCTCGGCCCCGCCCGTGCTTCGCGCCGGTTTCGGTGCGCGGCGCGGGTCGGGGGTGTCGTCGGTGATCGCGGGCATGATCACGGTGTCGATGCCGAGTTCGGCGCAGTCCTCGTCGTCCAGCAGCGGCCGCGCGTCGCGGTGGGCCTTCTCGGCCTTGCGGGCCTCGATCGCGACCAGGTCCGGGCTGACCGACCCGGCCTGCAAGGTCGCGGTGATGCCCGCGAGCACGAACTCGTGTTCCTGGTGGCGGTGCAGCAGCAGGACCTGGATCAGCAGCCGGGTGCCGTCGCGGTCCCCGCGCGCGGCGCGGGCCGCGGCCCAGAACGCGTCGTGCGCTTCGGTGAACCTGCCCTCGTCCCGCGCGGTGGCCAGCGCGGTCGACCCGGCGAACGCACCGGGCTTGCCCAGCAGGATCTCCAGATAGTGGTCCAGATCGTCGTGGGACGCGCCGCGCTGGGTCAGCCGCGGGTGCCGGGCGATCACCTTCGCGCGGTCGAACACCACGACGTCGTTGGCGCGCAACGAGACCCGGACCTGGCGGCCGATGAACCGCGCGGGAACCGAGTACTGGCTCTGCCGCACGGTGATCCGCGAATCGCGCCCGACTTTCGGGGTCAGCGGCAGGCCGCAGTCGAACTCGTCGAACGGGGCCGGGCGCAGCAGCTCGGCCTCCTCGCGGAACTTGAACCCGACGCTGACCCGCTGCCCGTGCAGGACCCGGTCCTCCTCGGCCAGGTCGATCTCCGCGCAGCGCGCGTTCAGCTCGTCCAGGCTCGCGACGTCGAGCACCGGGACCAGGTGCTTGCGCCGGAACCGGCCGCCTTCCTGCTCCACCCCGCCCTTCTCGTGGGCGCCCTCCTGACCCGGAATGCAGTAGAACGCGTCGAACCCGTAGAACGAACGGAACGACACCCACCGGTCGGACTCGACCCGGTTGCGGCCGAAACAGACCCGGTTCACCGCAGGTTTCAGGTTGTCGTAGCGGATGTGGCGGGTCGGGACCCCACCCAGCGCCCGGAACGCCTCGACGTGCCCCTCGAGGAACGCCTCCTGCGCCTCCGACCGGAACACCCGGTGGATCGCCTTGCCCGAATACGACAGCCGCAGCGTGAACAGGTGGCACTTGAGCGTCTCACCGGCGACCCGGACCCACACGTCGGCGAAGTCGACCTCGGCCTCCTCGCCCGGCAGGTGCAGCTGCGGGACCATCCCCTCCAGGTGGGCGTGGCCTTCCTTGGCCTCCGCGACGATCTCCGGCCGCCGGCGCGCGACGTACTTGTAGATCGTCGTGCGGCCGACACGGTCGAACCCGTGCTCGACGATCAGCCGCTGCCGGATCCGGTCGGTGGTGTGTTTCTGCTTGCGCGGCGCGGACAAGTCCGCCCGCAGCATCTCGTCGATCCACCCGTAGGCCGGTTCCAGCATCGACGGCCGCGGCGGCGGCTTCTTCCGCTCTCTGGGCACAGCACTGGCCAACGCTTCCCGCACCGTCCGGCGGTGCACCGAGTACCGCCCGGCCAGCTCCCGGACCGACACGTCCGGATCCCTCCGGCGGTCAGCACGAATGCGTGCGAACAACTCCACGCGCGACAACGACAAACCCGGCCTCCGACACGACCGAACCACTTGATCAAGGCCGCCATCGTTGCGGGTCCGACCGGATGACCCGTGCCCCGTCACACCATCGTGGGCGTGTCCACATCAGACAGAGGTGGGGCCAACTCCCGCTGAACGAAACCAGAGGGGCCACCGCCCGGCGAACGGCCGGGGCCAGAACATCCCGGCAAAAACAGCCGGCGCGACCCGGCGCGGGGCGCTGACCATGCTGGGGCCGGACTCGTCTCCGGACCAGTACGCGCGCACCGAGTACGAGACAGGCGAGCGCCGCTACGGCGACGACATCCTGTTCGGCGTCCGCTTCCACGACCAGGGCGGCCCGGGCCACCCGACCACGCCCTGGGGCAGGTTGACCCTGCACTGCCGCGCCGTCACGACCTGGCACCACGCCCGCGCCGCCGCCCTCGGCGAGGCCTCGCTCGCCGGGTGCCTGCGCGCCCGCCGCCGCGGGCGCACCGACGCCGTGCTCGACGCCGCGCGCCTGCTCTGGGGCGATCACCAATACTGACCGCGGAATACAGCCAGGGCATCGAGATCCGACCCTGACCCAGGGAGGCGAAACGATGGCGCAGCTGCGGGTCTTGATCGCCTGCCCCGGCACCGGCAAAAGCACCTGGTGCCGCCAGCACGCACACGACCTGGGCGCAGTGCTCTCGACCGACCAGGCCCGTGCCGAACTCGGGACGGGCGAAGACGACCAGGGCGCAGCCTTCGACCTCGTGCAGCACCGCGCCGGCTGCCACCTCGCCGCCGGCCACGACGCGACCATCGACGCCACCGGAACCCGCCCGCGCGACCGCGCGCGCTGGCTCGCCCTGGCGGCCGAGCACGGCGCGGCACCGGTCGCGGTGCGGCTGCGCTGCTCCCTCGCCACCGCGCTCCGGCGAAACCATGCTCGGCCGCGCCATGTGCCGGTGCCGGTGGTGATCCGGATGTGGTGGACCGTCCGGTTCCTCGGCCCGGCCCGGCTTCGCCGCGAGGGCTTCGCCGACGTGCACGACCTGCGGACCGACACCACCCCGACAGCCGCACCGTGAGGGACGTGACACATCCCTGTTCAAAGAGGTTCAACACCGGAAATGCGAGAGGCCCCGGCAGTGCGCCGGGGCCTCTCGCATGACGGGTTGTCGTTCAGGTCCGCTGCACGGCATCAGCCAGCAACTTCGCCAGCTGGCTGCCCGTGGGAAGCCTGATCTCGGCGGCTTCGCGCACCTCCTGCACGGCGGCCTCGCAGGCATCCGGGTCGCCGCATTCGCAGTCTCCGTTCGTGACCGGTCCGTCCTCGTCGAGCGGGTAGCCGTCGAGGTTCCGCGGGTCCACGTACCAGCCCTCCGGTCCCCAGAGCAGGTAGACCGTGACCGACTGCGCGATCTCGTGCCCGCCCTCCGCCGTGGCCCGCGAGATCACGCACCCGCAGACGACCTTCAGGTCCGCGGCCGCGGCACCGTCCCGGGCCACGATGTCGACGTCGTGCCGGACGTCCTCGAGGTCGTCGGCGGTAAAGCCATCCCACCGGACCTCACCCTCCGATGCTCCGGGGTCGCGCGGGTCGAAGTCCCACAGGTGCACTCGCCCGAGGGCTCCGGTGGTGCGGTGCCGCACCAGGTCGCCGCTCCGGAATCCGAACGCGTCCACTGCCTCATCCTTCCGTCAGGGTCATCGAACTGGTTCGAGCCTAACAGGCAAAATGCAAAGTTACCATCTTGCTAAGTTTGCAAGTTAGCTGCTAGTTTGAAGGAGGTTCAACCGCCAAGACCCAGCAACCCGAAGGAGAGACCGTGAACGGAAAAGCCGCACTGGACGCCGGGCAGTACAAGGACATCGCTGCGCTACTCGCCAAACAGCCTCTGGAGGAGAAGGACTACGAGACGCCCAGCGAGTACCGGGCCGCCCGGGCGACCTGGCTGTTCGCGATGGCCGACGCGCTCCACGACATCGGCCTGGACGAAGACGCAGAGAGCATGCAGGATGCCGCGATGGGCCTGGTCCGGGAAGCCGCGGAGCAGGTGAGCGAGGGCACCACAGTGGCACCCGGAGTCCTCCTGTGACGGCGGGACAGCGGCCGGACGAGTCAGCCACCGCCCTGCACGAGGCCGTCACCGCCCAAGAAGCCGAGATCGCAAAAGCTCGTCGGGAAGCAGCCGGACGGAAACCGGGAAACACGTCAAGTTGTCAACAAGGAAAGTTGCAACGTCCGACTGATATTCGGAGGTGACGATCATGGTCTGGCAGACACTGATCCCGGTGCTCGGCACGTTGGCGGGCACCGTCAGCGGGATCGCGCTGGGCGGGCTGGTGAAGAGCAGGCATGACTCCGTGGGGCGAGTGCACGAGTGGCAGGTCGCGGTGGTCGAGATCTACGGCGATCTGATGTCCAGGCTTTCTTCGCACTACGTCGCGATGTGGGACCTCGAGGCGGCCAGGATCCGCGGCGACGAAGCCGAGATCGCCACCAGGCTCGATGCCTCGCTGCAGACCCGCGACGCCATCACCAAGCCGCATACGCAGCTGGTGGTCCTCGTGTCCCAGCTGCGCCCGGTCATCGACCTGGCCGTCGAGAAGGCGTACGCGATGGACACCGCACTGGACGAGAACGCCCGGACCGAGGATCGTCTGTCGGACCGGAGGAAGGCAGCCAAGGCTGCAGTCGAGTCCTTGCAAACCGCGATGATTGCGGAAATGCGGTCGCACGGTGCAGGGCTGCCAAGCTGACAACTTCGATCCGGCCGGGCACCCTCCCGAGCGGGTGCCCGGCCCTTGATTCGAGGAGGACCAGGGGAGGACAGAGGACAAGTGACGACCAACTACGGCCCGCACTGCTCGCACGAAGAGTGCTCATGGATGGAATGCGAGTCCCCGGCGAGTGAGCATCCGTGTTCGGGGCAGGACACGTGCCCGCGGTGCGGCCCGGCCAGCCCGGAATGGCCGCGGTTCGCGCGCGACATGGAAGCGTTCCTTCGCGAGTGGTACGGCACGATCGACGAGGACGAGCTGCGGGCGAAGCTCCACGACCCGAGGGTCGACTACTCGAACGTGTTCCGGTACGCCCGGCTGCTGAGGACCACTCCGCCCCCGGGGACGTGACATCTCCCTGTTAAGTAACCCGCCTATTCGGCCCGACATAGCCAAAGCCATTCAAATGCGTGCGCTGTCTTGGGACGCGTGCGCCGGACGGAAAGGATGGTCCATGACCGCACAGCGAAAGATCGAAGACGTCGTGTCCGGACAGCAGATCGTGTTGGTCGACGGCCGGGGCGACCGCGTCCATGGCGTCGACCACGAACGCGAGCCGGGCGCGGTCTTCGTCACCACCGACCGCCGTCGCAACGTCCGCTACAACGTCGGCACCCTCATCACGATCGTCTAGAGCCAAGGAGGCCTTTATGGACGCCACCGCCGTCAGCGACACCCTCGAAGCTGTCCAGGACGTCAAGGCCGAGGTAAACGAGCTACAGGCCAAAACCGACTACCTGACGGCCCTGGTCGTTGCACTGGCCGAACATGCCGGGATCTCCGTCCCCCCGCCACCAGCGTGCGACTACATGATCGACGTCCGGACGAAAGACCAGCGCGCCGTCGATGATGATCGGTCGGACGCCATCTGATCTCCTTCGCCAGCTCTAAGCCTTCCCGCTCGATTCTTCTATTGGCCGGCATCCCGGTTCGGGGTGTCGGCTTTTTCGCGCTCCAGGTTCCAGCCTCGCCCTCACCTCGTGCCTCAGCCCCGCCGTTCTGGGCTCTGAGTTGGTCTGTGGGGGGTTGTTGTGGGTGTGTTGGTGTGGTTGGGCGGGTTGGTGTGTTGGGTGGCGGGGCGGCGTTCTGGGGCGGTTTCGGGGAGGTCGCGCCCCGTGCCCTGTCTCCGGGGGTGAATACGGCGTATTCACCCCCGGGGGCTCGCCGGCTGGTGGTCAGGGCTGTCTTGGTGCTGTCGGCAGTGGGGAGGGACGTGACGTGTGCCTGTTCAGGCGTGTGTGGTGGTGGGCGGGGCGGAGCCCTGGTGTGGCGGGGTGCGGAGGTCGCTGGCGGAGGGCTGTCCCTTGCCGCGGAGCGGCGGAGTCTGGGTGCCGGCTGGCTGTGTCGGGGGTGTGGGTGTCCTTTGTGGTGGTTCCGGGCGGGGGAGTGTGGGTGTCTGGTGTGGATGGTGGGGTGGGTTTTGTGGTTGCAGGGACGTGACTTTGTGCTGTTGGTGTGGGGTGGGTGCGGTGTGGCGGGGTGGCGGTGCGGCGGAGCCGCGGTGGGGGTTCGGGGTGTCGGCGGCGGGCGGAGCCGCCGGCGGTTGTGTGGTGGGGGTTGGCGGGCAGGGACGTGACGATGTGCTGCTCAGGTGGGGTTCTCCCGGGGTTCCGGGTACCGGGAACCCCGGGAGCGAACATGCGATGTTCCCGCCGTGGCAAGTTGCGAGTATCGCAACTTGCCACGGCGCAGGACCTGCCAGACGTCGACGGGGCTGGATTATCGTCCATTGTGGATCGCCTTGCGATACACAACCATTGCGTAGCAATGGTTCCTCTTTGGACGATTGAAAATCCATTGCGTAGCAATGGTTTTCTATCGTCTGTCTTTTTCGGACAGTCCAAAGTGGGCAATATTTGGAACCGGAATCTGTTGCGTAGCAACAGGTTTCGGTGGACTAGACCACTGCAGGCGTCCCGCGTAGCGGCGACGCCGGGCAAGCGGAGCGCGGCAGCCGTGGCCGATGTGAAGGGTCCGCGGGTGCGGGCGTAGCGCGCGAGGAGGTCGCCGAGCGGATCCTTGACCGGCTCCGTGAAGGCCTCCGGGACACCGACGGGCAGCGCCGTGCCCAGCG